>JAHDEF010000053.1:0-8287 GCA_020628975.1 Aquimarina sp.
GTTTTCTGGAGGCTCAGCAGGATCTACTTCTGGAGGAATAAAAATCGTACGTCATATTATAACTATCAAAAATGGTTTTTTAGAATTTAGAAGATCATTACACCCCAACGCTATTTTACCAGTGCGCTATAATACGAAAGCGGTAAATAAAGAAATTGTATACACTATTTTAGGATTTTTCATTTTATATTTTCTTTCCTTTATAATAGGGGCTTTGGTTTTGGCAATGCTAGGTCTTGATTTTGAATCAGCCATTGGTGGGGCAGCAACTTCTTTAGGGAATGTAGGGCCTGCATTTGGGCAATTGAGTCCGGTAAATAATTTTAATTCTTTGCCTGATTTAGCTAAATGGTGGTGTTCATTTTTAATGTTAATTGGTCGTTTAGAGTTGTTTACAGTATTGATTTTACTAACTCCTTTTTTCTGGAGGAAACGTTAAAGTTTCTAAAAAAGAAAACAGACAAAGACTTTTGTCTTAAATTTGTAGTCAAATGACCTTTATCTATGAAAAAGTCGAAACCCTACACTACCGGATCTTTAGAAAGTAATTTAGCTATACAAGTCTCCGAGCCAGCTTTAGCTTACGATAGTTTCTTTGATAATAAAATGCTTGTTATACATTCTATAAGAGAAGGTTTTACCTACGATGCATTTCAGCAAGTAAAGCAAGTCACTCCTTTTTCTGATAGCGATTGGGCCGATTACCTTAATTTATCATTGAAAACACTACAAAGGCATAAAAAAGAGGAAGATTTTCGTTTTAAGCCCATTCATACCGAAAAAATTATTGAACTCGCCGAAGTAACTCAAATGGGTAACCGAGTTTTTGAAGATACACAGCTTTTTTACCAATGGTTGCAGTTACCTTCTATGGCGTTAGGTAACATGAAACCCGCTGAACTTTTAAAGGATTCTTACGGGAAAGAAATGGTTATCGCCGAACTAAATCGAATTCAGTACGGAATATTCGCTTAGATGGAAGTTTTTAGATTATCTAAAAGGGTGTATGCAAATAAATTGAGTGGTGTAGGTGCTGCAATGTTTGGAAATCGTTGGAATTCAAAAGGAATCGAAATGGTATATACTTCTGAGAGTAGAGCCTTGGCTATGGCAGAAGTTATCGTTCACTTGCCTTTATTTTTATTACCTAAAGATTATGTGCTTATACGAATACATATTCCAGATAATTTAGCATTTAAAACTGTGTTATCTAGTGATATAGATGATGTTTGGAATAGATATCCACATTCGGTAATAACTCAGCAAATTGGTGACCAATTTATAAAAGACAAAGAATTTGCTGTGTTAAAAGTTCCTTCAGCAGTAGTTAAGGGTGATCATAACTATTTACTGAATCCTTATCATAAGTCTTTTAACCGTATAACCATTAAAGAGGTTACTGATTTTCGCTTTGATAGCAGGCTTTTTAAATCTTAATCTTTTTGTTCTTTATTGAAGTAAACAAGGTAGTAGTACATTTGTTTTTCTTCATCCCAACCTTTTTCAACAAATTTTTCAGCAGATTCAGGATTCACAAAATCCATTTTTATTTGAACATTGGTATCTAAATTAATAACATTCTTGATTTTTTTCCTAGCAGCAGTTACAGCAGTATTTGCAATAGGAAATTCAGTCAAATCTTCGATTTGATATTTAGGTGCTTTCTCTACCTTGTAATGTTTAAATTCAGGTATAAGTTCAGGATTTTCGATGACATCATTTAAAAAATTGGTCTCCTCGAAAGTGTCGTTTTTCGCAAAGTGATTTACTGCTCGATTCATAAACATGACTTCTTCCTTTTTATCTTCGGCAGGAAGAATAACATCCTTAGCAAAATCTTGACAGAATTTGATGTATTTTTTAGTGTGAAAATTACTATCAGCAAATGGCGAAACTCCTAAAAAATGCTCTAACCAATATTTGGTATCGTACTTGTTTGAATCGACAGTCAGTAATTTAAAACCTTCTTCTTTTTCTACATTAAAAACAATACAGCCTTTATCTAATTTATTTAACGAAACACCTTGTTGTAGTAATAATTCTAGGTCTTCACTGTTTTCAGCAAACTGTAAAAAGTCGTGCTTAAGTTCCGATTTAAAAATACCAACAGCAGATACTTTTTGGTTGTCAAGGGTACAATTCTCTAGATAAGTTATATACAATTCCCCATTTTTGATATGTGGATGTTGAGATTGGTCGTATAGAAGATTCCCTATTTTTTTTGATATTTCGTGAGTTAACGAGGGGTCTTCAAAAATTTGTGATACAAGTTGATATAGTGGGTTGTATTCTAGGTCAGCCTCATGAATAAATTGATAATAGTTTTCTTCTTTCTCTCTAAAAGGTTTAAAGAAATACTCTTTTAATAAAGCATTTAGTTCGTCGTCTAATTGATAAGGGGTATTAGACAAAAAAACAGTTTCATTTCTGCTTTTATTTCCTATTCTATGAACAGATAAAGATTCAATTTGAGTACTATATAAGTTTACCATTTGTTTAGCTGTTAGCCTTTAGCTATTGGCCTTTGGCAATAACTATTAAAATTTATAAAGATATTATGCTAATAGCCAATTGCTAATAGCCAATTGTTGCGACAATGTCGCTATTAATTCCAATGTTCATCAAAGCCCATGTCATTGTAATCATCGATGTTTAAATCATCCCCGAATTCACTTCCAAATTCATCGTCAAAGCCATCAGATTCAGATTCGAAATTACGTTCAGGAGCACTTTCAGGTAATTCGCCATGTGCATACATCAGGTTTGGGTAATCGACAGTTCCTTCAGGAGCTGCAATGTCAGCCAACTCTACCATAAACGTCCACATACTTAAAAAATCGTAGATGTATAATAATCGAGTTTTATTTTTATCAGCAATATCTTCAAGCAATGTTTCATTCATTAGGCGTACAGGGCTATTGCCATCACTCATATCAAATAACGAAATTTCTTCCCCCTGTTCCCATTGTTCATTACTGGTATAGAAAGAAGCCATTTCAGTTCCGTCAAATCCAAAAGATTGGGTGATACAGTTGTGAAATTCTTCTAGGGTACTGTTTTGCTTGATTTCTATGTCGCGGAAAACATCTTCTTCCGTATCTAAAATAACTCGAAATCGATAAATCATGGCTAAGTAATTTAGTGGTGTACAAAGATAATAAAAGGCAATATGCAGAAGGCTAAAAAGCGTTAGCTTTTATAAATTTGTTGTAGTATTTTAATTTATGTTTTCTTAAAACTAAGGTTTACAGCATTTCTTTTGGAAAGCATTAGGACAGCATAAAATTGAACACCGAATAGTAAACTGCCTAACAATAAATGAATGGGTTGTGATAAAAACGGGAAATCGAAATAATATAATATGATACCCGTTAAAATTTCTAACCCTAATAAAATAGCTACCCATTTAAGAATTCCTAATTTATCAAACACCTCTTTAAATTTATATAGCCAAAAGACGTTAGCTAATAGAATTAGGATAGAAAAAGATCGGTGGATGTAAAAGATAATAGGTGGGTTAGCAAGCCAATCTTTTTGCGTTCTGTAATCGAAATGTGCCATTTGTTCATCAACATATTGGCGAACTTGTGTGCCAATTGTTACTTGAATTAACGTAAGTAAAATTACGCCTAAGCCAATGTTAAATAGTTTGGTATCACTTAATGCTCCTTTTTTATGGTTTTCAAGACTTTTCAATCCCAAAAGAAAAGCTATTATAAAGAAAACAAAAAGTACATGCAAGGTAATACGAAGGGGTTGTAGGTTAGTGTCAACTACTATTTTTCCTAGCCAAGCCTCAAAGCCCACGCTAAATAAAGTGGCTACAGAAAGTATTAAAAAGCTTTTATTTTCTTTAAATAAAAAAAGACTGCAAAACACTAAAATAAGAATGGGGATTCCGAAAAGTACTGTTGCTAGTCGGTTAATATATTCTACCCAAGTGTGAACGGGATTGAAAGTCGCGTAATCGTGTTTGGTATAGGTTTCCCAGTTACTTTTATTGTATACTAAATCGGTTCTAAAATCATCTTTGACTACGCGTAAGGCTTCTTTCCTTATAATTACTTGCCCTTTTTTGTATTCATGATTCGGTTTCCATTGCAATTGAGTTGCTTCGGTGGGGGGTATCATGTATCCAAAGCACTTGGGCCAATCGGGACATCCCATACCAGAGCCTGTCATACGAACCACAGCACCAGCGATAATTACGATGTAAACAAGTATTATGGAAAGATTTAATGATAGTCTAAATAGTTTTTTCACGTTAAATACTTGAATTGAAATTCAACTTCTTAATTGTAATAAACCCTGAACTATAGTCGAAGGTTTTGGTTACTTATGTATCAGGCTTCGGCTACGCTTAGCCTTCGTTCTTGCAAATTTACGTTACCTGCTTTAATCCTAATGCATGACCTTTTGTTAACATATAGTCAAAAGCAGGTTGAAACTCATTTGGAATTTCACCTTCCAAAATAGCTTCTTTAATAGCATCTTTGATCATACCAATTTCTTTGCAAGGCTTTAGGTCAAAAGTTTTCATAATTAACTCGCCACTAACGGGTGGTTGAAAATTACGAACGTGATCACGAGCTTCGACATCAATAATTTTTTGACGAACAATTTTAAAATTATTGTGGTACTTCTTGAAGCGCTTAGGATTTTTTGTGGTGATATCGGCTTCGCAAAGCATCATTAAATCATCAATATAATTACCCGCATCAAAAACGAGTCTTCTAACAGCTGAGTCCGTAACATTCGAGGCGATAACAATAGGTCTTGAACTCATTAATACCATTTTCTGTACAAACTTCATTTTGTCATTTAAGGGCATTTTTAATCTTTTAAAAAGCTTAAAAACCATTTTTGATCCCACAAATTCGTGGCCATGAAAAGTCCACCCTACTTTTTTGCTGAATTTTTTTGTTGGAGCCTTACCGATATCATGTAACAAGGCAGCCCATCGTAACCATACATTATCGGTGTGCATAGAAATATTATCAACTACTTCTAAAGTGTGATAAAAATTATCTTTGTGACGTTGCCCTTCAACCTCGTCGATACCTTTCAACGCAGTAAGTTCTGGTAAAATAAATTCTAAAAGACCTGTTTTTTCTAAAAGTAAAAAACCTCTAGAGGGCACAGGTGCTGATAAAATTTTGTTGAGTTCTTCTACAATACGCTCTTTGGTGATAATTTTAATACGCTCCTTGTGTTCGTTTATAGCATCTAGCGATGCTGATTCAATTTTAAAATTTAATTGTGTTGCAAACCGAATGGCGCGCATCATTCGCAATGGATCATCGCTGTAAGTAATGCCTGACGCTAAGGGTGTTCTTATAATTTTCTTGTCTAAGTCCTTAAGGCCATTGAAAGGATCTAATAGATCGCCATAAGTTTCAGTATTAAGAGATAAAGCTAAGGCGTTGATGGTGAAGTCTCGACGGTCTTGATCGTCTTTTAGGCTTCCATTTTCAACTACAGGATTTCTGCTATTTTCGTTATAAGATTCTTTTCTAGCCCCAACAAATTCTATTTCAACATCCTTAAAACGCAGCATTGCTGTACCGTATGTTTTAAAAATTTTAACCTTGGGTTTATTGGGTAATAATTGGGCTACTTTTTCTGCCAATTTGATACCGCTACCAACGGCAACAATATCAATATCTTTAGCCTCACCACGTTTTAATAAAAAATCACGAACAAAGCCACCAATCACATAAGTATCTAGTTTTAATTCCGTAGCCGCTTTACGGATGTATTGAAATACAGGATGGCCTATAGCATTTTTGTAATTTGGGTTTGGCATGTATCAATAATTAATGGAATGCAAAGGTAATAGATTGTTAGAGTTGGTCATAATATGTAATGTAGATATAAAGTGCCATTTTTAATATAATCGATACTTTTGCAATGCGAATGTTGTTAACTTCGCTAACCAAATTCATTTAATGAAGAATTTTAAAAGATTTTTACAGTACGCTTTGCCTTATAAAGGGCAAGGTTTTTTAGGGGTTTTCTTTAATGTTTTATACGCATTGTTCACTACACTGTCGTATGTAATATTAATGCCAATGCTTGATGTGTTATTTGGAGAAACAGAAAAAGTATACACGAAACCATTGTACCCAGGTTTTTCTAATCTTTCTAAATCTTATTTGCAAGAATTGTTGAACTATGGAGTAACAATAACCAATCAACAACATGGCGCCGAAAGAACATTGGTATATTTAATAATTACAGTAATAGTTGTTTTCTTCTTGAAGAATATTTTTGGATATTTAGGGAAAACAACAATTTCATTTTTAAAGAATAATGTACTTAAAGATTTTAGAAATGAAATGTATCAGAAAATAATAAGTCTTCCTGTTTCCTTTTATTCAGCACACAAAAAAGGAGATTTAATGGCAAGGGCTACAGGTGACATTGCTACTGTAAACAACACCTATTTAGATTTAGTTATTATATTTATAAGAGAACCTTTAAATATTATTTTCACCTTATTCATTATGTTTAAGGTAAGTTGGGAACTTACGTTGATTATGTTTGGTTTTATACCTGTTTCCGCTATAGTTATTTCATTTATTAGTAAAAAAATTAGGCAACAAGCAAGAGACATTTTTAGTAAATCAGGTAGTATTTTAGGAACTATTGAAGAAACTTTAGGAGGCTTAAAAATTATTAAGGCTTTTAATGCAGAAAATTTCTTCAAAAGAAGATACGAAAGCCAAACCGAAGAGCTAAGATCATTAAGTAATAAAATGATTGCTAGGGAATCATTAGCAAGTCCAACTAGCGAATTTCTTGGGGTTGTTTCTATAGCGTCTCTACTTTGGTTTGGTGGTAAAATGGTGTTAATCGATCAGGTGATGACAGGAGGTACTTTTATTGGTTTTGTAGCTTCTGCCTATAACATTTTAACTCCTGCAAAAACGATTTCTAAGGCTAATAATTCCATCAAAATAGGAAATTCGGCAGCAGATAGGGTTATTGAAATTTTAGATACCAAAAATGATTTAGAAGAAATTCAAGTTAATCCTGTTGAATTAAAAACTTTTGAAAAGGAGATAAAATTTGAGAATGTATCTTTTAAATACAATACAGAATACGTACTGAGGAATTTTTCACTTAGCATCCCTAAAGGAAGTACCATTGCGTTTGTAGGTGAGTCGGGAAGTGGAAAGTCGACTATAGCAAACTTAATTACCCGGTTTTATGATTTGGAAGAAGGAACTATAAGTATTGATGGGAGAAATATAAAAGAGTATACCCTAAATTCTTTAAGGTCTCAGTTAGGAATCGTAGCGCAAGATTCTTTATTATTCAATGATAGTATAAAGAATAATATTGCCTTAGGGAAAGATGAGGTAAATGAAGAACAAGTCATAGCAGCTAGTAAAATTGCGAATGCACATCGATTTATTAAAGAATTTTCGAGGGGTTATGAAACCAATGTAGGAGATCGAGGAGGAATGCTTTCAGGGGGGCAACGCCAGCGTGTGGCTATTGCTAGGGCAGTAATGAAAAACCCTCCAATAATGATTTTAGACGAGGCTACTTCAGCTTTAGACACTGAATCAGAAAAAGTGGTTCAAGATGCTCTGGAAAAAATGATGAAAAACCGTACATCGATTGTTATTGCCCATCGTTTATCAACCATACAAAATGCGGATCTAATTGTCGTTTTAAGCAAAGGGCAAATTATTGAAAAAGGCACGCATCAAGAATTATTAACGAAAGATGGTACCTATGCTAATTTAGTTAAGTTGCAGAGTTTAAGTCAGTAAAAAATAATGCAAAGTGATTGTTGATAATAAACTATGCTGAAATATTTTATATTAGATTTTTAGAAAATTATCATACAAAGGTTTCCGAACTGATTTTTGTAACTTTTAGTATAACAAACTTTTAGAAAAAACGGTAAATATTATATTCTTTAATTGATATTGTAAAATTCAGTCATTTTTTGCACAAATACTTTTGAGCCACATTGTGATATAATATGATTTCTTATTTTTTGAGCATCGAATCTTAATTTTTTATTAATCATTAAATTCAAAATTTTAGCGATCGATTCAAAATCACCAATATTCACTAAAACACCAGTATCTTCATTTATAGCGTCCTCTACTCCTCCGTTTTTTGTTGAAATGACAGGTATCCCCGACATCATAGCTTCTCTTGGCGCAACTCCAAAAGTTTCAGCGATACTAGTTGATATATAAACATCAGAATTAGATAAAAGTTTTGCGATTTCTGGTCTGTCTAGATATGGTATTAATCTACATTT
>JAHDEF010000053.1:8297-10045 GCA_020628975.1 Aquimarina sp.
TTTAGATAGTATACCGTACCGATTAGCTAATTTGTTATATTCGTTGGTGTTAGCATTATTTAAGTTTGTGAAAGAATTATTGCCAACCACAATTAATTCAAAATCTTTATTACAAATTTTATTAAAGCTACCTACAGCCTTAAATAAAGTGTCACAATCTTTTATAAAATCAGGATAGGTAATGGCAACAATAGTAAATTTAGAATTTAATTTATTGTGGTTTATTTGAAATTTACGTTCATCGATAAAGTTACCAATTATGTCAATATTGCATTTGATGTTATTGAATAGTATACACCTTTTTTGATGATTACTTACAGCTGCAATTTTATTTGCATTTTCAAAAGTGTTACGAGTAAATCGTAATATTGTTTCAGATGGTTTAAAGACCTGATGCTCAATAAGAACGTGAGGTATTTTGTAGGCTTTAGCGATGAAATCGCCATATATTCCTGCATTTTCTGAACATTGGCTATGTATTACGTCAGGTTTCCAATTTAATTTCAGTAGTTGCTCAAATGCTTCTTTATAGTATAAAATAGATTTTTTTATAAATTTTTTTTGAGACTTTTTATTTGAATAGTAAATATTAAATGAGTAAGCAATAGGATCTTGAGCTAAGTATCTAGTGTTTAATGAAAAGTCTTTTTGTTTATAGCCTAGCTTCTCTCGTTTATATAGCTCAAAATTAGATACCTTTTCTTCTTTTCCAAATAGTATTCTAATATCACAATTATTGGCATTCAATAATTGTGCTTGTTCATAATAAAAGCTACCTACGAGTTTATTATCAATGTTGGGATACCAGGATGGAATTATTAAAATTTTCTTCATCAATTTTTAAGATTTGAATCATTGCTAAATTATTTTTTTTTGAATTAAATACCATAATTTAGCAATGATAAATACTATGTTTTTATGATTAATGTTACTCAGACTTTCCTTCCACCTATAGAAGAGTATAAAAAAATACTTCAGAGAGCTTGGGATAAAAAATGGTTGACTAACCGAGGCGAACTATTATTAGAATTGGAAGATAAGCTATCAGATTATTTAAATATTTCTAATTTTTTTATAACGACTAATGGTACATTGCCATTACAAATAGCAATAAAGGCTTTAGGCATAAAAGGAGAAATTATTACAACTCCTTTTAGCTATGTAGCTACAACGAGTAGTATAGTATGGGAAAATTGTACTCCAGTGTTTGTGGATATAGATAAGGAAAGTCTAAATATAAATCCTGATTTAATCGAAGAACAAATAACAGAAAAAACAAAAGCAATCCTAGCCACACATGTATTTGGCAATCCATGTGATGTAATCTCAATAGAGTTGATTGCTAAGAAATATAATTTGAATATATGATGCAGCACATTGCTTCGGTACGAAGTTTAATAATACATCAATACTAAATTACGGGGATATTGCTACGATAAGTTTCCATGCGACAAAGTTGTTCCATACGACGGAAGGTGGCGCTGTAATTACTAGTAAAAAGTCCTTAGCTCAAACAATGAATTATTTGAGAAATTTTGGACATAATGGACCTTCAAAATTTGCTGGTGTAGGTATCAATGGAAAAAATTCTGAATTTCATGCAGCTATGGGACTCTGTAATATGGAATACATCGATGATATATTAGAAGTACGAAAAGAACAATATCAATTGTACAAAGAGGAACTTGCTATATCTGGGTTGAAATTCCAAAAGATATTGGAAGGAACTAGCTATAATTACTCTTATT
>JAHDEF010000054.1 GCA_020628975.1 Aquimarina sp.
TAGAAGTAAACTCATCTCCCGGGCTTGAAGGTATAGAAACCGCAACGAGTAAAGATATCGCTAAAGAGATCATAAAATATATTGAAAAAAGTGTGTAATAAGCATAGCGTGATGTGGCATTTACTGCTTTTCGCTGCTGTGATAAAACATTAGCAATGGAAAATAGCATTTCAATATTAGGTAATGAAATTTTACCAGGTGAACGACGAACTATAAATTTTAATATTGCCAAGTTATATACTTCTACAATTGTTGAAATTCCGATTATAGTTGAGCGATCTTCACGTCCGGGACCAGTGGTTTTAATTACCGCAGGTATTCACGGTGACGAAATAAACGGGGTAGAAATTGTTCGTCAATTAATTCAAAAGAAAATTAATCGACCTACTAAAGGCACCATTATTTGTATTCCTGTATTAAATGTTTTTGGTTTCTTGTCTATGGATCGAAATTTTCCTGACGGCCGTGACTTAAATCGTATTTTTCCAGGAACCAAAAACGGATCGTTAGCTTCACGCTTTGCTTATCAATTCGTAAATGAAATTTTGCCTGATATTGACATTTGTTTAGATTTTCATACAGGTGGCGCAAGTCGCTTTAATACCTCGCAAATTCGTATAGATCCAAGAAATAAAAAGGATTTAATATTAGCAGAAGTATTTAATGCGCCGTTTATTTTAGAATCTAAAATTATTGATAAATCGTACCGTGCTACCTGTTCTAAAATGAACAAAACCACCTTGCTTTTTGAAGGTGGAAAATCTGAATTTATCGATAGAGGTGTTGCTAAAGAAGGCGTTCAAGGCACCATTCGGGTACTACATCATTTAAAAATGCTTTCAAAGAAAGTCGAGATTCCTACACCAACAAAACCTAGTATCATTATTACGGATAGCCGTTGGATTCGCGCTAAATACAGCGGTATGTTCCACCCGCATGTCGCACATGGTACATTTGTAGAAAAAGGGCAAGTAATTGCAGCAATAACCGATCCTTATGGCAAAACCAACTACAAAATGAAAGTTTCTAATAGCGGTTATATTATTAATATTAATGAATCTCCTATTGTATATCAAGGAGATGCTGTTTTTCATATTAGCACTAGTTATAAAGATTCGAATACATCGAGTAATGAAGAAGCATGAGTTGCGTGTTACATATAAAAATTTAAGAAAAAAGATTTCTGAAGAAGAAGTTGATGACCTTAGTCTTCAAATAGCAAATCAATTGTTAAAATTACCTATTTGGCAGCACCATTACTACCATATTTTTCTTCCCATAGAAAAACAAAAAGAAGTAAATACAACATATATTTTGCACGCCCTACAAGGAAAGGATAAGCATGTAATTATTTCTAAAAGTAATTTTGAGAATAACACATTAGTTCACTTTTTACTGACAGATCAAACTATTTTAAAAGAAAATCAGTGGGGAATTCCAGAACCTGTAGATGGTATCGAAATTCCATCAGAAAAAATAGATATTGTTTTTGTACCCCTATTAGCATACGATTCTTTGGGGTATCGTGTTGGTTACGGTAAAGGATTTTACGATCGTTTTTTAGCAGAAGCTAAACCAAAAGCAATAGTGGGCTTGTCTTTTTTTGAGCCCGAAATTCAGCCTATCGAAGACCTTCACGTCCATGATATTGCATTGGATTATTGTGTTACACCCACTAAATTATACACTTTTAAAAAGTAGGATTATAAAATTGCTTATTCCGAATAATTGTTTGCTACTAAATCGCCCCAACTGGCAATAGTTTGAATTAGCGGAATAGCAGATTTTCCAAAATCAGTTAGTGAGTATTCTACTTTTAAAGGGGGTTTCGTGGTATATACCTTTCTTTCAATCAAACCATCGCTTTCAAGCGCCTTAAGCTGTAAGCTTAAAGTACGTTCGGTTACCATTGGCATTTGTTTCCTTAATTCATTATACCTTAAAGCTTTTTCAAATAAGTGATATAAAATTACAGTTTTCCATTTGCCGCCAATGATGCTCATAGTCAGACTTGCGCAGCAGTGAAATTCTTTATTTTTAAAGCTCAGCTTCTTATTTTGTGACTCATACATAGTATACTATCCTTTTTGACCGTTATTGCAAATATAGAAACCTATACTTATGTTTGATACTATAAAATGTATAGTTAAAAAATATATTATGAAAACACCGAATATTTCTAAAGAAGATATTATTGATGCCTTCTATTATAGACATGCCACGAAAGAATTCAATGCAGAAAAAAAATTAACGGATGAAGACATCAATTTTATTCTACAAATAGCGAATCTTTCTCCAAGTTCATTTGGTTTCGAGCCTTGGCATTTTATTGTTGTTCAAGATAAAGAATTACGTGAGTTGTTAAAGCCCGTAGCTTGGGGAGCCCCCGTAAAATTAGATACGGCTAGTCATTTTATTTTAGGTTTGACAATGAAGGCACCTATGACTAAATGGAATGCTGAATATATCATGCATATGATGAAAGAGGTAAAGCAATTTCCTAAGGATGTGGTAGAAATGTATACTAAATTTTATAGAGAATTTCAAGAGCGTGATTTTGATTTAGATACCGATAAAAAGCTTTTCGACTGGGCTTCAAAACAGTGTTATATTGCTCTAGGTAATATGATGACGGCTGCGGCTTTAAACGGAATCGATAGCTGTCCTATTGAAGGCTTCCATCAAGAAAAAGCAGAAGCTTTATTGCAAGAAAAATTCGGAGTAGATACCGAAAAATATGGACTTTCTTTTATGGTTGCGTTTGGGTATAGAAAAGAAGACCCGGCACACCCTAAAACAAGAAGACCTTTAGAAGATATCATCACTTTGAAATAACTATTATGTAAAAAAGCTGGCTATTATATGAGGCTGTCCAAAAAGTAATATTAACGAAGGCTGATCGTTAGTCGAAGCCTGTTAATTAATTGACAATCAAACTGAATTCCCGCTTCTTTCAAAGTGGAATTTCAAGATTCTTAACTTTTTAGACATACTCATATGAGAATGCGTCAAGCAGATAAAAAAACGAAGCCGAAATACAACTTAATTTTGATTAAGATGAATTTTGGCTTCGTTCTTTCTTAAAAAAAAGTTACCTAATTTATATTATAAGTTAACATTTTTAGGTTTAAATAGTGATGTATTAGGCATCGTCAAAATCAAGCTTAATTTCGTCGCTTACGGCATAAGCTTGGCATGAAAGTACTAATCCTTCAGCAACCTCCGAATCTGTTAATAGATTGTTTACAGGCATGTTTACTTCACCTTCAACCACGCGGCAAATACACGAAGCACAAACACCTCCTTTGCAAGAATAAGGGGCATCAATATCTGCTTTTAAAATATTGTCTAAAAGTGTAGCTTGTTTATCTGAAGATACCGTAAAAGATTCATCATCTACGATAACTTCTACTTTCGATATACCATCTGTATCTCCATCATTTGAAACCGCTACAGAAGATGTAAATAGTTCAAAATGTATTTGATCGTTGGCAATTTTATTTTCAATTAATACTTCTTTTACGCTATCGATCATCGTTTCAGGCCCACACAAATAATAATCGTCAAAATCAATAGCGTCAAATTTATTTTTTAAAGCATAATTAACAATACTTTTATCAATACGACCAAATTTAGCTCCTTCCGCATTTTCTTGACTATATACGAATTCGATAAATAATTGATTGGGGTATGTGGTCTGAAGCTCTAAAAGTTCACGAAAAAACATAGTTTCCTCACTGGTTTTGTTTCCGTAGACTAAAGCAAATTTGCTCTTTTTTTCAATAGACAAAACGGTTTTTATCATTGACATGATAGGGGTTATACCACTACCTGCAGCAAATGCTAAGTAATTTTTTGAGGCATTTGGGTTTGGGCGAAGCTGAAATTTCCCTTCTGGCACCATTGCTTCAAGCGTGTCACCAGCTAGTAATTTTTCATTAGCATACACAGAAAAAGTTCCGTCAGCTATTTTTTTAACGCTTACTTGTATAAAGTCATCATTAGGACTACTGCTTATAGAATAAGCTCTACGTACTTCTTCTCCATTAATAACAGTTTTTAAACTTAAAAATTGACCAGGAATAAACGAAAAATCATTTTTTAGATGTGTAGGAATATCAAATACCAAAGAAACAGCATTGGGTGTTTCTTGAATGATTTCTTTTATATGAAGGGTGTTATAAGATGACATTTGTAATTTTTTTCAAAAATACTAAATGTCTTATGGAACAAAATAAAAAACTGAGTTCAAAAAGGTAGTTTTTTATTTTGTTTTTGATGCAATGGGGGGATTGCAAAAATCCTTTTACTTGAACTCAGTTAGGGGCGAAATACTTGTATATCAATTTCTAAGTTGAAACAATAGTGAAACAAAAATGATGATTTAATTTCAATTGAAAAAATATTTAACATATTTATTATGCACGCACAATGCTTTTAACTCATTGTAGCATTACTAATTAAAAGAAAATACTGTATTCAGTTGCAGCAATTAATTAGGTAACTACGGTATTTAGATTCTGTAAAATGTAGAAAAATCAAGATTTTGTAGAATAATAGATAATTGTACCTTTATCAACTAATGATTCACACACTATTTTCAATTTAATAGAGTTATTATAGTGTTTAAAGTTAAATAATGTTGAAGAAATATTCTCGTTCGATTATCGTAGTTTTTTTAACGGGTTTGGTTATAACTAGTTGTTCAAGAAAAAAAGACAAATGGCTCAATCGTAATTGGCATGCAATGACCACTTACTACAATACCGCATTTAACGGAAAAGAAGCTTTTATTGTTGGGAAGCAAAATGTAATTGATGCTTATCAAGATAATTACTGGAAACAATTACCTGTGGAGCGTTTGGAACTTAAAACAGCCGAAGATATTTACAATGGCGAGAATAGTAATCCCGATTTTTTAAGAGCAGAAGAAAAAGCAGCAAAAGCCATTCAAAAGCACTCTATGGTTATTGCTGACAATGAGCGGAATCCGCAAATAGATGAAGCTTTTATGTTGTTGGGAAAAGCACGTTATTTTGATCAGCGATTTATAGGGGCTTTAGAGGCATTTAATTATATTTTATACAAATACCCTACAAGTAACAATATTAATAATGCTAAAGTTTGGAAGGCTAAAGTACAATTGCGATTAGAAAATGACGAGGGAGCTGTTAAAAGCTTAAAGAAAATGTTGTTTAAGCAAAAAATTGATCTTGAGCCACAAGAGTTAGCCGATGCATCAGCCATTTTAGCGCAAGGGTATATTAACCTAAAACATAAAGATAGTGCTATTGCACCGATAAAAGTAGCTATTGACAACACCAAAAGTATGGAAGAAAAAGGACGTTACCTTTTTATTCTTGGGCAGTTATACAACAGCATTCGTGAAAGAGACACAGCCAATATACATTTTGATCGATTAATCAAATTAAATAGAAGGGTGCCGCGCGAATATCTTGTTAATGCATATATCGCTAAGGCTAGAAATTTAGAAATTGATTCTGATGACCAAATAGCTTTCTTAGATATCTTAAATAAATTAGAAAATAATTGGGAAAACAGGCCGTATCTTGATCGTATTTATTACGAAAAAGCCATCTTCTTTTTTGCTGCCGATTCATTCAATTTAGCTTCAAAGTATTATAACAAATCGCTACGAACAAATTCGAGCGACAGTTATTTAAGGTCACTAGATTATGAAACCTTAAGTAAAATTTCTTTCAATAATGCCGAATACACTACAGCAGGAAAGTATATGGATAGTACACTTAATTTGTTAGATAGTAATTCGAAGCGATTTCGTGTAATTCAAAAAAAACGCAATAATCTTGATGAAGTAATTCGTTACGAAACGGTCGTTCATGATAATGACAGTATTTTGAAATTAACTTCAATGTCAAAAGTCAATCAGCAGGCTTTTTTCAATCGTTATACCGACAGTTTAAAAAATCTTAAAAAAGAAAAATTAAAGAAACAAAAAGCGCGTTTTGCAAAACAATTACAAAATGCGGGAAATTTAGATTCTAAATCTTTTGTACAAGGAAAAAGAGAAAATGAAGGCTTTTACTTTTATAACCCTAGCATTGTAGATAATGGTCGATTACAATTTGAAAATATTTATGGGAAACGTCAATTGGTCGATAATTGGAAAGTTTCAAGCTTAAGCGGGTTAAATAATATTGTCGAGGCGCTTGAACCCGTTGATGAAGATTATGATATTAATAAAGATCCGCAATTCGATCCTCAAACCTATTTGTCTAAAATTCCAACAGACGTCAAAGTAATTGATAGCTTAAATTTAGGGCTGAACGATGCCTATTTTCAGCTAGGAACTTTATATAAAGAGCAGTTGCGAGAGTATTTTAAGGCTTCGGAAAGTTTTGAGGCCGTATTAAAAAACAACCCTGACGAAAAATATATTTTACCGGCTAAATACAACTTGTATAAAATTTACCAAGTCAATGGAAATTTTAGTAAAGAAGAGCAAGTGCGTCAAGATATTCTAAAAAATCATCCCGATTCACGCTACGCGGCGATAGTTAAAGATCCTTTTAAACAAGTCGAGGGTGATGAGTCGAATTTTGACAAACAGTACGCTAAAGTCTATAAAAAGTACCAAAATGAGCAATATGCACAAGTAATTCAAGATTTAGAGCCTATGATTGAAGCTTATAAAGGTGACGATCTTGAGCTTCGATTAGTTTTACTTAAAGCAAATGCATTAGGAAAACTTGAAGGAGTTTCAGCTATGAAACCAGGACTGACTTACTTGGCTAATACATTTCCACAATCTGTCGAAGGTAAGCGCGCGTTAGATTTATTGTCAAGCACCATTCCACATTTGGAAAATATGCAATTTAGAAACGACACAACGGCTAAGGCAAGATTCAAGTTAGTATATGATGTAGCAGATGCTTCAGCGGCTAAAACATTAAAAGAGCAACTAGATCAATTGATTGAGCGTAGAAGATTTACCCAATTAAAAACATCTATAGATTTTTATACTCCTGATACCTCTTTAGTTGTAGTGCATGGAATGAAAGGAAAAGATCAAGTGCGAGCGGTGAATGCACTATTGAGTGATGAAAGTTTGTCTGATTCTGTAACCAGAGATGGGTTATATGTTTCAAGTGCCAATTATAGAGTAATTCAAGGGCAAAAAAAGTTGTCAGCATACAAAAAACAAATAGAATCCTTATTTTAGCATAGTACAGTATCATAACCTAAATACCCCACTGATCATGTTCTCAGAAAATAAAAAACCGAAAGAAACATTGGACTACTCAAAAAATCAAAATAAAATATCTGAAGGAACTCTAATTACTGGAGATTTAGTATCAAAAGGTGGATTTCGTATAGAAGGTAAAATAGAAGGAAATGTCAAAACAGAAGGTCGCGTAGTAGTTGGCGCTACCGGAAGCATTTCAGGAACGTTAACCTGTGAAAGCGCCGAGTTTGAAGGTAGTTTTTCAGGAAATCTAGACGTTTCAGATACACTTACACTTAAGCCAACAGCTAAAATAGAAGGAGAAGTGGTTATAGGAAAATTAGTAGTAGAATCTGGCGCTAGTTTCAATGTGTCTTCTTGTGCCATGAAAGGCGCTGTAAAACCAATTAGCAAAAAACAGAATGGAGAAAAATCGGCTTAAAAATTTTGCCGTTTTTACGGGTATAGGAATACAAATGGGTGCTACTATTTATATAGGGCACCTTTTTGGTTCATGGCTAGATGCTAAATATGGTAAGCCTGAACCCTATTATGCTACTTGGATAACGCTGGGTGCTGTAGTATTAGCAACAGTCAGTGTTATTATGCAGGTCATTCGGTTTTCGAATAAGAATAGCAATTAGCCTTTGGCTGTTAGCATTTAGAAATAAATAATTATGCTAATATTTTAAGCTATAGTTTTAAAAAAACGGGTTCACTATTTTTGCAGGAAAATTAAGCCAAAGGCTAATAGCTAAAAGCCAGAATTATGAAAAATTACCTACATTTCTTTCTCATTACTATTGCAGCCTATGCAATTCATAAATATATATTGCTTCCGCAATTAGAACTAAAGGATACCGTTCCTGTCTTTTTTCAGCATTTATTACTCGGTGGGCTAGCTTTATTAATCTACGCGGTAGGTGAATTTATGATCAAAAATTTCTTTTCTATTGCAGGGGTAGCCATTCTAGGGTTTATGGTGCTCAAAATGATTGCACTAGTCATTTTTGTAAATACATACGATACAGAAATGGAAGCACAACCAGCCGTTAAATATATTTTTATTGCGTGTTACTTTTTGTATTTGATTGTTTTATTGTTGAAAATTATACCATTATTAAACATAGAGCTTCCTAAAAACACCGATGAAGCCCTTAACAATGAGTGATTTTAAAAAAAATGACAATCATTCTATGTTTTGTTAATTAAAAATGTAATTTTGCAGCCAAATTTCGAGTTTCAATTTATATTGTAGAACAGATGATGGGAGCACAATCGCTAACCAAATTTATTGCAACAATCGTTTTAACGGTTTCAAGCTTAGCTATTTTCGCAAGCACTGAAGGGCCAGAAAATCCTATACAGCACGAAGGGCATTCTCATAATGGAGAAGGACACCACGATGCACATAATCACGGTGCAGTTGCTAATTCGCAATCAAATGA
Organism: Aquimarina sp.; assembly: GCA_020628975.1. Taxonomy (GTDB): domain Bacteria; phylum Bacteroidota; class Bacteroidia; order Flavobacteriales; family Flavobacteriaceae; genus Aquimarina. The sequence goes on from JAHDEF010000054.1 coordinate 8,656, forward strand.
TAACGAAATGCATGGCGATGTTGATCAGCATGGGGCAACACATGAGGGAGAAATTAACACGAAAGAAGAAATTCAAGCATACGCTGACCATCACTTGGTCGATTCTCATGATTTCGGATTATTTTCTTTCGGAGAAGATGAGCGTCATCATGTAGGTTTTGCTTTGCCTGTAATTGTTTGGACAAGTAAGGGTTTAAGAACTTTTTTGTCTTCAGAATTTCATCACAATGATGATGGTCATGCTATCGTAAAGGCTGATGGTGTTAATTTGGTTAAGATACACGATAAAATTTACGAGCTCAACGCTGGTGTAAAAGCGGTAAGTTTTGATGAAGATCATCACCCAACAAACGCACATAAAGTGTTAGACTTTTCAATAACAAAAAGTGTGGTAGGGATGTTGGTAGCAGGTTTGTTATTGCTACTTGGTTTTGGAGCTTTAGCGAAAGGATACAAGAAAGGGCCTATCCCGACAGGAGTAGGGAGATTCTTGGAGCCTTTAGTATTGTTTGTTCGTGATGAAATAGCAAGACCTAATATTGGAGAGAAGAAATACAAACGTTTTATGCCATTTTTATTAACGGTGTTTTTCTTTATCTGGGTGTTGAATCTATTAGGGTTGACGCCGTTAGGATTTAATGTTACAGGGCAGATAGCAGTGACTGTATGTTTGGCATTGTTTACGTTTTTTATCACGACATTTAGTGCAAATAAAGATTATTGGAAGCATATTTTCTGGATGCCAGGCGTACCTGTGCCAATGAAAATAGTTTTGATGCCTATTGAAATTTTAGGAATGTTTACAAAGCCATTCTCACTATTAATTCGTTTGTTTGCAAACATTACAGCAGGTCATGCGGTAGTAATGGGATTGATTGCAGTAGCATACACGGCAAGAAATGTTTTAGGTACACCAGGAGCATTTGGTGTTTCATTTGCGTTGACATTATTTATTTCATTAATTGAGTTGTTAGTAGCCTTTCTTCAAGCATTCATTTTTACAATGTTATCATCATTGTTTATAGGAATGGCAGTTGAGGAGCATGACCATGATCATGCGCATGACGCTGAAGGGCACGGTGAACATGATAACGCAGTTGTTTAAAAAGAATTTGTTTAATTATATATAAATTTTCAATTATGACTATCCCAACTTTAGTAGGAGCAGGTCTAATCGTAATCGGTGGTGGTTTAGGATTAGGTAAAATTGGAGGATCAGCTATGGAAGCGATCGCTCGTCAACCAGAAGCTGCTGGTAAAATCCAAACTGCAATGATTATCATTGGAGCACTTTTAGAAGGTTTAGCATTCGGTGCTTTAATCTTAGGAAAGTAATCT
>JAHDEF010000055.1:0-5277 GCA_020628975.1 Aquimarina sp.
TTTAAATGGAAATGGTGAAATGACTGGAACAACTTGGATTACAGAATCAGGTTTTTTAGAAACACCTATCATGTTAACAAATACTTTCAGTGTAGGAACAGTTAGTCAGGCAACTTTAAAATGGATGGTTGATACCTCATGGAGTAATGAAGATTGGTGGTGGGCATTTCCAGTAGTTGCAGAAACTTATGACGGATTTTTAAATGATATTTATGGATTTCAGGTACAAGAAAAAAATGTTCTTGAAGCTATAGAAAATACGACAACTGAAGAAGTTGATGAAGGTAATGTTGGTGGAGGAACAGGAATGATGAGCTTTGGGTTCAAGGGGGGGGTCGGTACAGCTTCTCGAATACTAAAATTTCCTAATAAAACCTATACAGTTGGTGTGCTAGTTCAGTCAAATTATGGCGATAAAAAACGATTCAAAATAGATGGTGTTCCTGTAGGAAAGGAACTTAGAGATACTTTAAATGTTGTATATAAAGCACCACCAAAATCGAGAAGAAAAAATGGCGATGGATCTATTATTGTAGTTGTTGCTACTGATGTGCCATTACTTCCGTATCAATTAAAAAGAGTTTCTCAACGTGTGCCTATAGGTATAGGAAAACTAGGAGGCATCGGAGCAAATGGATCAGGAGATATTTTTATTGCTTTTTCAACAGCTAATAAAAACGCGTACATTCATGAAGGTAAAGCAACTGTAGAAACCGTTTCCAATAATTGGATGAATGATATTTTTGAAGCTACAATTCAAGCTGTTGAAGAAGCAATCATAAATGCTATGATTGCTGCTGAAACAATGGAAGGAATCAATGGCAATAAAGTTTACGCCCTACCACATAGCAAGGTAATAGAGATACTAGAAAAATATAATCGAATAGAATAGACGATTACAACTTTATCCTTAACTGATGTAATTGCTATCATTAATTAAAATACAAGTTAATTTGAATTGATGAGAAAGTTTTTTCTCTCCAAAGAGATGAAAAGTTTAGTTTCTGCAAGATAGAAACCTTTATTTCTAAATAATAGAAAACTTAATCACTCTATCAAAATCCTTTACATCAATATTATACGAAGTACCCCTAGTTTTTATAGTAAATTATAGGAAAGGCATCATATTTGCAGTATATTATGTGTACCAAATCACCATGCTATGAAAGAAATTAGAAACTGGTTGGTTAATTCTAAAAGATTAGTAGATAAAGCGCTCGCTAATTACAAAGCTCTTTTTGTAAACGAATTAGAAGTGAGAAAAGTCGTAGCTGAGCGTTCCAAAATAACTTCTGACTTTAAAATTATGCCAAATCATGCTAAAGGCACCTACAAAATTATGGGGCAAAACCCTGATGTTAAAGATTCTTGCTACATAGGAATTTTAGAAATTGAATATGTAGAAGGCCAATGGCAAGGTGTTTGGGAAGTTTCTGGGAATACACACTATGGTTTTGGAATGCAAGTGGCTCCAAATATTTTAGTATTTAGTTTTTCATATTTAGATACGGAAGAAAATGTACATGCAGGTATGGCTTCCTACACCTTTGTAAATGACAATATTGTAAGAGGTGAATGGATAGAAGATGGATATCCTGATCGAGGTATTGAAGAATTAAGAAAAATGTCAGCAGATGAAATTAATGACGATAATATATTCGATGAAAATTATGGATTTAGCTTGAACTAAAACATAACGGTAATAGTATAAATTGTAAAAAATCAAAGCTATATTTAGACAATTCTAGATATAGCTTTTTTTATGAAAGAAGATTTTTTACATTTTGTGTGGAAGTACCAATTGTTTGGTAAAGCATTAAAAACCACTAATAATGAAACAGTCGTTGTGCAGCAACAAGGATTGCATAATGAACATTTAGCAGGTCCCGATTTTTTAAATGCTCAGATAATTATAGGAGAACAACGCTGGGCAGGTAATATCGAAATTCACCTAAAAGCTAGCGATTGGTATGCACACCACCATCAAACAGATGCAAATTACTCTAGTGTTATTTTGCATGTTGTTTGGGATCACGACATAGAAGTTTTCAATAAACAAGAACAAATTATACCTACAGTAGCATTGCCCCGTTACGTTGACAAAATTTTATTAACGAATTACGAAAGAATACTTCAAAACAAAAAAGATTGGATTCCTTGTGCCTCAAGTTTACCAAGCATAGAAACTTTTATATGGGAAAACTGGATAGATCGTTTGTTTATTGAGCGACTAGAACAAAAGTCTATATTTATAAACCAATTATTGAATACAACGAATAACGACTGGGAAAAAGTAAGCTTTATTGTATTGGCAAAATCTTTTGGTGGTAATGTTAATGGAGAAAACTTTGTTAAAGTAGCCTCAAGTATTCCAGCTACTATTTTTCAAAAAATGAACAATTCTATTGTGTTAGAAGCTATTTTTATGGGCCAAGCAGGAATGTTAACTCAAGATTTTGAAGCACCTTACTATAAATTACTTCAGCAAGAATATCTTTTTGCAAAACACAAATATCAACTCGAAGCACCAAAAGGGATACAGTTACATTATTTCAAACTTCGCCCCCCTAACTTTCCTACAATTAGAATATCTCAATTAGTAAACCTCTATACTAAATCGACACATTTTTTTAGTAGTATGATTGAAGCACCTAAAGTTGAAGATTTACATCAACTATTGAGTTGCAAAACAAGTGAATTTTGGGATACACATTATACATTTGGTAAAACATCAAAAAAGTCAATAAAAAAAGCTTCAAGTACTTTAATTGATTTGATCATTATAAATGCGGTTTTACCCCTACGATTTTCGTTCGAAAGATACTATGGGAAATTTGAGGAAGAAACTTTCTTGTCTTTTTTTAAAAGTTTAAAACCAGAACAAAATCAAATTATTAGCGGATTTAACAAATTAGGAAAACCAGCAAAAAGTGCTATTGACTCTCAGGCTTTAATTCATTTGAAGAAAAATTATTGTGACAAATTTCAATGTCTATCTTGTGCAATCGGTTATCAATTAGTTCGAAAATCTTAACATTTTAAGGCTAGTAAATTTTAAGGGAAAAGTAAATAGTAGTAAGTTTATAAGCAGTTAAAATAACAACATGTTACAGCTGAGATATTTTTTTGAAAAACATGGTTTCTATGTTTGTGCACGACTGGCAGATCGCTTAGGTATGCGAACAAAAAATGTGCGTGTTTTCTTTATTTATGCGACATGTGTTACGGCAGGTGTAGGCTTTTTTATTTATTTGACTCTCGCATTTTGGTTAAAACTGAAAGATTTAATTTATACCAAAAGAACCTCCGTTTTTGATATTTAGTTTATGATAAGTACCCTTAAAGATCGATTTTATCTAGCGCTAAGTCTTCTGCTAAGTATCTTGTTAATTGGTGTTTTAGGATTTCATTACATAGCAAGCTATACGTGGTTAGATGCCGTGTATATGACTATCATCACCGTAAGTACGGTGGGTTATGGCGAGCCTCAACCTTTGGTAGGTGGCGCTAAAATTTTTGCGATTGTGTTAATTTTAGCTAGCTTAGCTATAATTGGTTTTTCCATATCGGTAATTACAGAATATATTTTAGCAAGAAGCAATCCCAAACTTATTTTAAAAAAGAAAATGAATAAAGCCATAGCATCCTTAGAAAATCATGTGATCATCTGCGGTTATGGAAGAAATGGAAAAGAGGTTGCTCGAAAAATGAAAACCCATAAAAAGCCATTCATAGTTATAGAAAGTGTCAAGGAAATCGCCGAAAAATATAAAGCTCCCGATGTGCCAATTATTCACGGAAATGCTATTGAAGATGATATATTGAAAGAAGCAAAAATTTATAAAGCAAAATATTTAATAACCGCATTACCTGAAGATGCTGATAACCTATTCATAGTGCTATCTGCACGTCAAATGAATAAAGATTTAAAAATTATAAGTCGTGCATCAAAACCATCTTCGTACCGAAAATTACGTTTGGCGGGTGCCGATAATGTTATTATGCCCGATAAAATAGGCGGCGATCATATGGCATCATTAGTTGTAGTTCCTGATTTGGTAGAGTTTTTAGATAATCTTTCTTTAGTAGGAAAAGGATCAGTAAATATAGAAGAGTTACCTTCTGAAAAATTAATTTTAGAAAAAGAGAATCAATCAATTCTCGATCTAAATGTAAGGGCTTTAACTGGGTGTACAATTATTGGTTATAAAAGTCCCGAAGGAGAATATACGGTGAATCCATCAGCCAATCAATTACTAGAATCAGGATCAAGAGTGATTGTGTTAGGAAATGCCGAGCAAATAGAAAATTTAAATGAGCTGTATCAAATTTCAGCCAGTTTTGACTAAAGTGTATGAATAAGAAAATTAGTGTTTTAGGATTAGTGTGGTGTTCGTGTGTAGGTATGTATGCTCAAGGTGCCGAAAGTATAGATGAAAAATTTGAAGCTTTTCTTGCTCCTAAGGCTGATTTTATAGGAAGTATTATATTCTATTCAATTCCTATAGCAGGAAAAAATGTACCAATCGTATTAATGATATTGCTGCTAGGAGCGCTTTTTTTTACGTTGTACAACAAATTTGCTAATGTTCGTTTATTAGGGGTAGCCATAAAAGCAGCAAAGGGTGATTATGATGAAATAGAAGAGCGAGGTGTAAATACACTTGCTGGTGACAGCGTTGATAATGATGGGAATATATTTGAGTCCCCAAGAGCAGAAAAAGTTGTTGGCGAAGTAACCCATTTTCAGGCTTTAACTGCTGCGTTGTCGGCAACAGTAGGCTTGGGGAATATTGCAGGTGTAGCCGTAGCGATTGCTTTGGGCGGCCCAGGTGCTACCTTTTGGATGATACTTGCTGGTTTTTTAGGAATGTCTTCAAAATTAGTAGAAGCAACTCTTGGTGTAAAATATCGCGAAGTTGGTGAAGACGGTAGAATTTACGGAGGCCCTATGTATTACCTAAAAAAAGGACTAGCAGAAAAAAATATGGGATTGCTAGGTAAAATTCTTGCAGGCTTTTGTGCTATTATGATTGTAGGTAGTTCCTTCGGGGCAGGAAATATGTTTCAAGCTAACCAAGCGGCATCTCAAGCAAAGCAATTGCTAGGATTAGATTCTAGTTTCGGAATCGGACTTGTGTTAGCATTGCTAGTAGGTATTGTCATTATCGGAGGCATCAAACGCATAGGAAAGGTTACAGAAAAAGTAGTGCCTTTCATGGGGCTTATGTACGTTGGTGCGGGTCTCATTATTTTAATAATGAATTACAATTTATT
>JAHDEF010000055.1:5287-9878 GCA_020628975.1 Aquimarina sp.
CCGCAAGCATTTAGTAAGATTATTACAGCAGCATTTTCATCAAATGCAGCACTGGGAGGTTTTGTAGGTGTCATGATCACAGGTTTTCAGCGGGCAGTATTTTCGAATGAAGCTGGTGCAGGTTCGGCAGCTATAGCACATGCAGCGGTAAAAACTAGATTTCCGGCTAGTGAAGGAATTGTAGCTTCTATAGGGCCATTCGTTGATACAGTAATTATTTGTACAATGTCAGCATTGGTTATTATCGTAATGAATATAAAAAATAACTTGTTCAATTTCGGTAATGTTGATGGATCTTCGGTAATTTTAAACAGCTCGGGTGAAAGCCTTGGTGGGGTTGAATTAACCTCTTTAGTTTTCGATATGGCTATACCCAATTTTTCATATTTGTTGACCATCGCAGTCATATTATTTGCATTTTCTACAATGCTATCCTGGTCTTATTATGGAATACAAGGATTCAAATATTTATTCGGAAAAGGAAAAGCTGCTGATTATGTGTATAAAGGACTTTTTTTAGTTTTTATAGTAATCGGAGCTTCTTCTACCTTAGATTCTGTTATAGCATTTTCAGATGCGATGTTTTTTGCTATTGTGTTCCCAAATATGATAGGATTGCTAATACTGGCACCTAAAGTCAAAGAAGAAATAACCAGATACTTAAAAGCTATCGGGTATAATAAATAACATACAAAGTGGTACGCGTAAGTGTTTCTCAAAAAAATGGAATTATACAATTGGCAATACTACTATTATTGCTTTTTGTTTTCTTTTATACTAGAAATACAAAAGCTCCTATGTCATCCGATTTAACTTTAAATGTGGAGGCACAATGTTGGCTGAAAAATGAGAAGGCTATTGTTCTGGAAAGACAACTAGCAAATCAGCAAGCGAACAAAACTTTTACTTACCACGTAAATTCACTAAACGATTATAGAGCATACACAATCGAAATGGAGATAGAAGAAATTGACCGTTATTTATCACACAAAAAAAGCGGAAAATCAATTTATACAGAAAAGGAATTTCTATCCGTAACACAAATACCTAGAAAGCGTTTTGATAGTATTAAAAAACGGTTGCGATTTTCTGAAGTCACCTATAAGCCTGTTAAAAGATCGCCCAACAAACCTCGCAAAATAGACCTTAACAAAATTACGGTTAACGATTTACTGCGTTTAGGATTTAGAAAGGAAATCGCTTTTAGAGTAATAAATTATAGAAAACATTTAGGGGCTTACAAAAACATAAGTCAACTTAACAATGTGTATGAAATATCTTCGAAAGAGCTTAAAAAATTGAAGGAATCCACATACTTAAAATAAGAAATGAACTAAAACACAGTGGTGTTTTTTGTTCATTGTTGTTGTTTTAATCCTAAACAAAACTTCACATATCCCAAAAAGTGCTAAAGTTTATATGAAAGTGATTGATTTGAGAAAATACAAGATATCATCTAAGTAAAGATTGTATGATTACCATTATATTTGGGGCTTGAATAAAAATGGTACCCTAAACGTATGAATTTCGAATATTCAGAAACTCAAGTAATGGCAGCTCAAACTGCCAAAGATTTTGCAGAAAAATATATCAGACCATATATAATGGAATGGGACGAAAGTCAACATTTTCCAGTAGAGGTTTTTAAAAAAGCAGGTGAATTTGGTTTGATGGGAATTTTAGTTCCTGAAGTTTATGGAGGTTCGGGACTGGGTTACCATGAATATATTGCTATTATAGAAGAAATATCAAAAGTAGATCCTTCTATAGGTTTATCGGTTGCAGCTCACAACTCACTATGTACAAATCACATTTTGAAATTTGGTAGTGAAGAAATAAAACAAAAATACTTACCTAAACTAGCCACGGGAGAATTTATTGGTGCTTGGGGGTTAACAGAGCACAATACAGGTTCGGATGCTGGTGGTATGAATACAACAGCAGTTAAGGAAGGAGCGTATTATGTGTTAAACGGTGCAAAAAACTTTATAACCCATGGTATTTCTGGTGATGTTGCCGTTGTAGTCGTAAGAACAGGCGAAAAGGGAGACTCTCATGGAATGTCTGCGTTTGTGATTGAAAAAGGTACGCCAGGATTTTCTTCAGGTAAGAAAGAAGATAAAATGGGAATGCGTGCTAGCGAAACCGCTGAATTGATATTTGATAATTGTAAAATTCCAGCATCTCATTTATTAGGGAACGAGGGTGAAGGATTTATTCAATCTATGAAAATATTAGATGGTGGTCGTATTTCGATAGGAGCATTATCCTTAGGAATTGCTAAGGGCGCATATAATGCAGCTTTACAATATTCTAAAGAGCGTGTGCAGTTCGGAAAGCCCATCAGTAAATTTCAAGCGATCGGCTTCAAATTAGCAGAAATGACCACAGAAATAGAAGCCTCAGAATTATTATTACATAAAGCAGCTTTTCTAATAAATAAGGGAGTTAAAATGACTCGTGAAAGTGCAATCTGTAAAATGCATGCTAGTGAAATGTGTGTCAAAGTAGCTAATGAAGCCCTACAAATTCATGGAGGCTATGGCTACATTAAAGACTATCCAGTTGAAAAATTTTATAGAGATGCAAAGCTGTGTACTATCGGAGAAGGAACTACTGAAATACAAAAACTAGTAATTTCTCGAGAGGTACTCAAATAAAGTAAATTGTAAGCATATATAACAAGGGGTGTAAAGAAATTTATACCCCTTATTTGTACTACGTGATTAATAATATCCTAATACACCCGACTAAACTTTTATTCAAGGGGTCAAACGATATAAATAGAAAATAAACCTATTTGCATTTTTATAAAAAGCTTTTATATTTGCACTCCAAATTCTAAAAGAGAGGAGGTTAAAGCGTATGTTAATCATTCAGGTAAAAGAAGGCGAAAATATAGATAGAGCACTAAAACGTTACAAACGTAAGTTCGATAAAACAGGTACTATGCGTCAGCTTCGCGGGCGTCAGCAGTTTACTAAACCTTCTGTAATGCGTAGAGCGCAAATTCAAAAAGCAGAATATATTCAGCATTTGAGAGATCAAGAAAGCATTTAATATCTTAAATGTTTATGACGAGAATAAAGCCTTATTTGTATTTTTACGAATAAGGCTTTTTTAATAGAGTACATTTTAGAGTTTGTCGAATTAAATTGGCTACGTATCCTAGTAAAACCAATTGCTCTATCTGATTATGGGAAATATGTATATAGAACAGTTTAGTGAATACTTATTGTTAGAAAAAAGATATTCAGAGCTAACCGTAAAAGCATACTTAACCGATCTAGAAGATTTTTTCAAGTTTACAGAAGAGACTTATCAAATAAAAACTCCTGTTGAGATCGAATATCCGTTAATTCGGCAATGGGTAGTGAGTTTGTCTTCACAAAAAACGGGAAATAGAAGTATCAATAGAAAGACTTCGGCGCTAAAAAGCTATTTCAAATTTCTTCAGAAAATAGACGTCGTTGAAAATAATCCGTTGGCAAAGCATAAGTCATTAAAAGTAGAAAAAAAAGTCGTTATTCCTTTTTCAGAAAAGGAAATCAAAGAGGTTTTTACACTATTGAAAGAAAGTTGCAACGACTTCAAGACCTATCGTAACTATATTATTGTAGAAATCTTCTACACAACTGGAATTCGTCGAGCAGAGTTAATTAACCTTAAAGTAAAAGATGTTGATTTTTCAAATCGCACTTTAAAAGTTTTAGGTAAAAGAAATAAGGAGCGTTATATACCAATACTAGATAATACACTACAGAATTTAAATATATATCTTAAATATTACAAAGAAACGTACGATTATAAAGAAGAAGCTTTCTTATTCTTGACAAATAAGGGTGTTAAAATTTACGAATCCTTTGTGTTTCGTTTAGTTAATAGTTATTTTAGTAAAGTATCTGTTAAAATTAAAAAGAGTCCTCATGTTTTAAGGCATTCTTTTGCGACTCACTTATTATCTGAAGGCGCAGAATTAAATGCAGTTAAAGAATTATTAGGTCATTCTAGTTTAGCGGCAACGCAAGTTTATACCAATAACGAAATTGATCAATTAACTAAGGTATATAGAAATGCACATCCGAGAAACCGTTGATTTTATGGATACAATTATTCGTTTAACTTAAAATAATGTGTATGAGAGTAAATGTGCAATCAGTAAATTTTACTGTAGATCAAAAGCTAGTAAACTTCACTAAGAAAAAATTATCAAAGTTAGAAGGACACTACAATCGAATAATTTCCGCAAATGTTTTTATGAAAGTGCAAAAAACAAGCACTAAGGAAAACAAAGAAACTGAAATTTTACTGAACATACCTGGTCACGAATATGTTGTTAAGAAAACATATAAAACCTTCGAAGAAGGTGTAGATCAGTGCTTAAACATGCTTGAAAGAAAACTTGAACGAACTAAGGATCGAAAAAAATTGAAATTAAATTAATTTTTTTTGAATTTATTTTGTGGAAACGTAAAAACGTTATATATTTGCATCCCGTTAGCGAACACGGGATGTTTCTTTTTCGTGAAGCAACAAAAAAGCCGATATAGCTCAGCTGGCTAGAGCAGCTGATTTGTAATCAGCAGGTCGT
>JAHDEF010000056.1 GCA_020628975.1 Aquimarina sp.
TGCTGAATCTGCATATTCATAATCACGAGTACTTACTTGCAAGAAATAAGCTACATCTTTCCATGATCCGCCACGGATTACTTTTCGCTTATTTTCATCATCATTGGTATTCGGGTTCATTGAAGAAGTATATTCATAAGCCGCAGGGTCATATGATGAACCTACCCACTCTGAAACGTTACCTGCCATGTTATACAACCCATAATCATTAGGATCGAATGATTTCGCTTCTACGGTGTATAGTGCTTGATCAGCAGCATAATCTCCACGCATAGGCTTAAAGTTCGCTAAGAAACATCCTCTATCATTTTTAGCGTAAGGACCTCCCCAAGGAAATGACCCTGATTCTAAGCCACCACGAGCAGCATATTCCCACTCCGCTTCAGTTGGAAGTCTCCAACGAGAAGCACGGTCTTGCTTGCTTTTTCTTCTGTCATTAAAAAACTTTGTTCTCCAATCACAAAATGCTTTTGCTTGATCAAATGTGATTCCTACTACTGGATACTCATCGTAAGCTGCGTGATAAAAATATTGATCATGCATTGGTTCGTTGTAAGAATAGTTGAAATCACGAATCCAAACTGTAGTATCAGGATACACCTGCAGAGATTCTCTTTTCAAGAATTTCTTAGAATCACGGCTTCTAGATCTTGCCATTGCTTCTACATCATACCACTTGTAATCGTACTTTAATTTATCCATTTTAAACATACGAACGCCATTGTGAGATTCTTCTGCTCGGATATACAATGAATCCATTACTTCAGCAATATATTCATCATACTCATCAAATGGCATATCATCTGGATCATTATCCCAATTTAACGGACGGCCTTCATAACCTGTTTCCCCTAAACCTTCGTAATTATCTTTTACGTATTTCTGGTATTCATTTAACTCTTCTTCATCCGTATTACGAAAAGCAAACTGACCAATACCTTCATCCTCAGAGGTTTTACCTACATCATCAGCTAATTTAGCTAATTCAAATAACGTAATCGAATCCTTTACCCACTCCGTAAATTGACGGTATTCAGAATTGGTAATTTCTGTTTCATCCATATAAAATGAACGTACAGTAACAGTTTTGGTAGGGGCATTCAATAGTCCAGCTCGGTCTTCATCAGACTTACCCATAATGAAAGCTCCACCAGGCACTAATGTCATTCCATGAGGTTTTTCAGGGTGCCAGGCTTTTCCTTTTACTCCGATTAATTGTCCTGTATTCGAGGGTGTACAACTAATCAATACAGCTAGGGCAGCTGAAATTATCAAGAGTTTCTTCATAACTTATCTTAGGTTAAGATCTTCTAAATTTCAAGGTAGTAAACCTATTATTTAATTTTCAAAAAAACAATTATTTAAATCAAAAATCGATAATATGACGTTTGTTAAATTTCATATTTCATTCTTGCTTTATACCATCGTTCAGGTATTTTTTGGTTACAAGCGTCGTTATAATCTTGACTTGTACAAGGTAATAACGTACCATGAACCAATTTATTATCTTCTTTTTCAAAAGTCGATAGATCTAACCACCATCGACCCGTGAGTTGACTTTTATAAAATACTAATATTTCATCTTGAACAGGCACTTGGTATTGAATTACATCCAAATCTTCTACGCCTCCAAGCTCATTCCACCTAGCATTCACGCCTTCTATGAAATACCACATCATTTGCGCTACAAGCTTAGTACTAGATGGCGCACACATTTTTGTGTCGAACTCATAAATACCAAAGCTTGTTAACCGATCGCTGATACCAGCATAACGACACAAAGCACAAATTTCTTTCCCCGTAAATCCATTAGGCGAAGTACCGTACAAGGCAGCTTCAACTACGTTCATATCTACCGAAACAATATCAGCATCCCTAATAATAGCTTCCATTAAAGAAACATCATTAGCCACTACACCCAATCGATGAGCATCAAAAAACATGCGTTCCATGACATCAAGCTCTTCTGGAGCTACAAAATAACTCTGAAAGCCTAAATTAGTGTAATTAAATAGATTATACGGCTTATCGATAACTATTTTACCAATATACGAATGATTTGATATAGGAGCTTCAATATTTCCTAAATCAAATTTGGCGTCTATATTAACTATATTGACCATATCACCCTCTTGTGGATAGGCACGATAATTGGCATAAACTAAATCTTGACCCCCACCTAATACTAACGCTATACCACCCTGCTGATGTATATGTGCTATCAAGGATGTGACTGCAAAATAGGTATCATTAAATGTTGCCCCTGGTTGTAACAAACCCAGATCAACAAAATCTGCAGACCAATTACCCCTATAAAGCTTGTAAAATTCTTCACGAACTAGATCAAAATTGGCATTTTGTGAGCCCGTAACATTTCTAGTTTCAGCTACACTAAACACCACAATACTCCCTTTCGTGATTTCTAAATCGTCTATATTGTCAAAATGAATTTTTATAGATTTACCTATAGTATATTCTGGCAATTGATCTATTGCTTCTTTAAAACTTATGGGTACTGGCGACAAAAACTCAAACATACTATTTGGTTGTTTTCTTGCGTGTTGGCTTCTTAGCTGTAGCTTTTTTAGCTGTCGTTTTACGTTTGGCTGCTGCTTTTTTCTTTGGCGCTTTTTGTTCAATTAAAGCTTCTACCTCATCCAAACTTAATGCTGCAGCATCTACGGTTTTAGGTAATTCTATTTTGATTTTTCCTTTAATAATATTGTGACGTCCCCAACGTGCTTTTTCAACACGAATACCTTTATCTTCCCAATTATGGACAATTTTGTCGATTTCTTTTTGCTTTTTTTCTTCTATTAAAAAAATAATTTCTTCATCAGAAAGATTATCAAAGTCGTACTTTTTGTTAACGTTAATAAACATGCTGTTCCACTTCAAATAAGGCCCAAATCGTCCTACGCCTTTTTGCACAGGCAATCCGTCGTGCTCATATATAGGCGCATCAGCCTTTTCTTTTGCATCGATAAGTTCTTGCGCACGCTCCATAGTAACTCCCATTGGGTCTTCTCCTTTTTCTAAAGAAACATACTTAGCCCCGAATTTTACGTATGGACCAAATCTACCGTTAGCTACAGAAACTGGTTCTCCTTTATACTCCCCTAAATCTTTCGGAAGTTTGAATAAATCCATGGCTTCTTCATAGGTAATACTACTTAAGGTTTGCCCTGGGTTTAAACTAGCAAAACGCGGCTTTTCCTCATCTTCAACCGTACCTATTTGCACCATAGGACCAAACTTCCCTAAACGTACACTAACAGGCTTTCCTGATTCTGGGTCTTTCCCCAGCACTCTTTCTCCAACTTCACGTTCGGCATTTTGAGCCACATCTTCTACAACGGGATGAAAATCTTTGTAAAAAGACTTCATCACTTTCGTCCACTCTTCATCACCTGAAGCAATAGCATCAAAATCCTGCTCTACTTTAGCTGTAAAATGATAATCTAAAATAGAGGAGAAATGCGCTACAAGGAAATCATTTACCACCATACCAATATCAGTAGGCACAAGTTTCCCTTTATTACTTCCTGTTTTTTCTTTTAGTTGCTTTTCTTTGATCGCACCATCAACCAAAAGTAATTCTGCATAAGAACGTTCTGAACCTTCATCAGTTCCTTTTTCAATGTATTTTCTATTTTGAATAGTAGAAATAGTTGGCGCATAGGTTGAAGGACGACCTATTCCTAATTCTTCTAATTTTTTTACTAAAGCTGCTTCCGTAAAGCGACTTGGAGGCCTGGTAAATCTTTCTGTAGCTTTTACAAAAGTGTTGCCAAGCACATCATTTACCTTCATTGCTGGTAAAATTCCGTCCTCTTCTTGATCTTCATCATCATGCCCTTCTAAATATACTTTTAGAAAACCTTCAAATTTAATTACCTCACCATTAGCTGTAAAAACCTCGTTATGCTTATCGGCTTCGATGCGCACATTGGTACGCTCTAATTTAGCATCACTCATTTGCGAAGCTATAGCACGCTTCCAGATGAGTTCATACAATCGCTTTTGATCGTATTCGGCTTCTACCGTATGATTAGCAAAATTGGTGGGTCTAATGGCCTCATGGGCTTCTTGTGCTCCTTTGTTTTTTGTGGTGAAATTTTTGGGATTAGAAAACTCTTTCCCATAAGCTGTCAAAATTTCGTCTTTTGCACCTTCTTGCGCTTGCTTCGATAAGTTTACGCTATCCGTTCTCATATAAGTAATATGACCCGCTTCATATAAGCGTTGTGCCATATTCATGGTCTTCGATACCGAAAAATATAATTTGCGTGCTGCTTCTTGCTGTAACGTAGAAGTCGTAAAAGGTGGCGCTGGTGATTTTTTTGCAGGCTTAGTGGTTAAATCACCAACCTTAAATGTTGCCCCAATATTATTTTCTAAAAAAGCTTGTGCTTCCTTTTTACTTTCAAACTGCTTTGGAAGTTTTGCTTTAAATTTTTTACCGTTGGCAATAAACTCCGCGTCTATTCTATAGGAAGCTTTACTTTCAAAATTTAATATATCACGTTCACGTTCTACAATTAATCGAACCGAAACGGATTGCACACGACCTGCAGAAAGCCCTCCTTTTACTTTTCGCCAAAGTACTGGCGAAAGCTCATAACCTACCAAGCGATCTAGTACTCGTCGCGCTTGTTGCGCATTCACCAAATCGTAATTGATTTCCCTAGGGTTTTCAATAGCTTTTAATATGGCTGGCTTAGTTATTTCATGAAAAACAATTCGCTTTGTTCTTGATTTATCTAATTCTAATGATTCTGCTAAATGCCATGCTATAGCTTCTCCCTCGCGATCCTCATCACTTGCTAGCCAAACCATTTCGGCTTTTTTAGACAAGTCTTTCAGTTTTTTTACCACTGCTTTTTTATCGGAAGACACGATGTATTTAGGTTTAAAATCTCCATCAACATCAACCCCTAGTTCTTTCGAGGGTAAATCGGCGATATGGCCAAAACTAGAATGTACTGTGTAATCTTTTCCAAGAAACTTTTCGATCGTTTTTGCCTTTGCAGGGGACTCCACGATTACGAGATTTTTCGCCATAGGTCAGTAATTTTCATAACAAAAGTAGGTCAATTTTAGTTAGCTTTCCAAAATAGACATCATACAATATTAGGTTTTAGCCATAAGTTAAGCCCAATTTATGCTATTATTTTCTCCTTGTGAGTACTTTCTTTTATGGCTCTATTCTTCACAAAACCCATATAAATTACGCAGGTTGTTCTTAAATAAATCGTACTATTTCCAACAAAAACACCTCAAAATATAATGTCGCCTTGTTAATTAAAATCAATATGACACATTGTCATTTTAGAAAATTTAAGTATTATATTTGCTGACCCAAAAAAACAATTATCAACAAGGCATGGAAAAGACGATCGACGAAACAAAACAGGGAGAAGCCTTAGTATTAGAAACTCAATCTAATAACAAACGAAAGCTGTTTATAGAAAGTTACGGTTGCCAAATGAATTTTAGCGACAGTGAGGTTGTTGCTTCTATTTTGGCTACTGAAGGCTTTAACACTACAAATAAGCTTGAAGAAGCTGATTTAGTTTTGGTGAATACCTGCTCCATTCGAGATAAAGCGGAACAAACCGTTCGAAAAAGACTTGAAAAATATAACGCCGTAAAAACCAAGCACAATCCAAAAATGAAAGTGGGTGTATTGGGTTGTATGGCAGAACGCTTGAAAGAAAAGTTTCTTGAAGAAGAAAAAATCGTCGATATGGTCGTGGGGCCCGACGCCTATAAAGATTTACCTAATTTATTAGAAGAAGTTGAAGCAGGAAGAGATGCGGTTAATGTTATCTTATCTCGTGATGAAACTTATGGCGACATTGCCCCTGTTCGCTTACAAACTAATGGCGTGTCAGCATTTGTAACCATTACCCGTGGTTGTGATAATATGTGTACGTTTTGTGTGGTTCCTTTTACTCGCGGTCGCGAACGTAGTAGAGATCCACAAAGTATTATGGAAGAAATTGATGATCTTGTAAAAAAGAACTTTAAAGAAGTAACCTTACTAGGTCAAAATGTAGATAGTTATTTATGGTATGGCGGCGGCCTCAAAAAAGATTTCGTTAAAGCTACCGAATTTCAAAAAGCTACTGCTACAAATTTTGCTATGTTAATGGATATGGTGGCCACTAAATATCCAAAACTTCGCTTGCGTTTTACGACATCGAATCCACAAGATATGACGATCGATGTTATTGAAACAATGGCAAAACACAGAAATATTTGCAACTATATACACTTACCTATTCAAAGTGGTAGCAATCGTATTTTGGAAGAAATGAATCGCCAGCACACACGCGAAGAATATTTCTCACTTATTGACGACATCAAAAGATTAATTCCTGACTGTGCTATTTCACAAGATATTATTGTTGGTTTCCCCACAGAAACTGAGGAAGATCACCAAGACACTTTATCGCTGATGGAATATGTAAAATATGAATATGGATTTATGTTTGCTTATTCAGAGCGCCCAGGCACAATGGCTGGAAGAAAAATGGAAGACGATGTTCCTGAAGAGGTGAAAAAACGTCGCCTTACTGAAATTCAAACCCTACAACGTCAACATAGTGAAATTAGGCACAAAGAATTTCTAGGCAACATATGTGAGGTTTTAATTGAGAAGGAAAGCAAGAAATCGAATGCGCAATGGAGCGGTCGTAACAGCCAAAATGTGGTAGTGGTTTTCCCAAAAGAAAATTACACGGTGGGCGATTTCGTAAATGTAAAAATTACCGATTGCACCAGCGGAACTTTAATTGGAGAAGCAGTAGCATACTCGAAAAATAATTAATTTTAGTTGTTAGTTATTAGTTGTGAGTTGTCAGAAAAAAGGCATTATAAATCTTACAACACTCAACTTTCAACCCACAATTAATAATATAAATGGAATCAGTACAAGCTATAAAACAACGTTTTGGAATCATTGGCAATGACCTTGGTTTAAATCGTGCTATTGAAAAAGCGATTCAAGTTGCCCCAACAGATATTTCCGTATTAGTTACTGGCGAAAGTGGGGTTGGTAAAGAAAGTATTCCTAAAATTATTCATGCATTATCGCATCGAAAACACGGCAAATCGATTGCTGTAAATTGTGGTGCTATCCCTGAAGGCACCATTGATAGTGAACTTTTCGGACATGAAAAAGGTGCATTTACAGGAGCTTCGCAAGCTAGGAGAGGTTATTTTGAAGAAGCAGATGGTGGTACTATTTTTTTGGATGAAGTTGGAGAACTCCCTTTAACGACACAAGTACGATTGCTACGTGTATTAGAAAATAAAGAATTTATAAAAGTAGGTTCTTCGAAAGTACAACAAACAAATGTTCGTATAGTTGCCGCGACTAATGTGAACATGTTCGAAGCGATTAAAAAAAATAAATTTCGTGAGGATTTATACTACCGCTTAAGCACGGTAGAAATTCAATTGCCACCTCTTCGCGAAAGAAAAGGGGATATCCACTTATTATTTCGAAAATTTGCGGCTGATTTTGCTAATAAATACAGCATGCCCACCATTCGACTAGCAGAAGATGCTGTTGATTCATTAGAGAAATATCATTGGAACGGAAATATTAGACAGCTACGTAATGTGGCTGAACAAATTTCCGTATTAGAGCAAGAACGTAGTATTACTAAAAATACACTTCAAGCCTATTTGCCTAACGCTAATAGAAACTTACCTTCGGTGATAGAGAAGCAATCTTCCAGTTCTGATTTTAATAATGAGCGTGAAATTCTATACAAAGTCTTATTCGATATGAAAAGCGATTTAAGCGACTTGAAGAAATTGACGATGGAATTGATGAAAAACGGCAGTACGTCTGTGCAAAAAGACCAAGAACAGTTGATAAATAAGATATATGGAAATGAAGAAAGTGCCACTACCATATTAGACAATGAAGCTTATTCTAAAAACAATTATCCTACTGAACCAGCGCAAGAGTATTTACAAATTGCACCTACTTCGGGCACAAATGCTACACCTACGGTAGAAGATAAATATCATTTTGCAGAAGAAATTGAAGAAGAAGAAACGCTCTCTTTACACGACAAGGAACTAGAGCTTATCAAAAAATCTTTAGAAAGGCACCACGGAAAACGTAAATTAGCAGCAGAAGAGCTGGGTATTAGTGAACGTACCTTATATCGAAAAATTAAACAATACGATCTTTAATGCGTTTTATCAAACAAATAATATTTCCCTTAGCCATTGCTCTCCTGTTATGGGGTTGTGGTGTATATTCTTTTAGTGGAATTTCAATTTCACCAGAAGTAAAAACTTTTGAAGTACGCCAATTTTCTAACGAAGCACTTACGGTAATCCCTGGATTGGATAGGGATTTCACCATACTACTACAAGATTTCATTCTAAATCAAACCAATTTAGAATTAGTTACCAAAAACGGTGATATTGTTTACGAAGGGGAAATCATCAACTATTTTGAAGCCCCAAATACTTCTGTTGCCGGAAACCAAGCCGCTGAAAACCGATTAACTATTGGAGTGCGTTTACGTTATTTTGATACTGTAGATGATAAGAATGATTTAGAACAAACTTTTTCATTCTTTTTCGACTTTCCTGCAAATCAAGTTCTAGCTGGCGATATACAAGATACGGCTCATGAAACCATTTTTGAACGTATTACTCAAGATGTGGTTAATGCAACTTTAGCTAAGTGGTAAAATGGATATTAAGGCAATAAATACATATCTGAAACAACCCGAGTTATTAACTACTCAGGATTTGCCTTTACTTGAATACATTATAGATAAGTTTCCTTATTTTCAAGCAGCAAGGGCCATTCAATTAAAAATTTTAAAAGATAACGGTAGCTATCTTTATAACCAACGCTTGAAGGAAACTGCAGCCTATACCACCAGTCGCGATGTATTATTTGACTTTATAACCTCTCCCTTATTTACAAAAACGGAAGAGCTAAATCAGAATACTGACGACCAAGAGATTTATACCAAAGAAGAGTTTCCTGAAGGAAATGAAATAGAAATTGATGGAGAAATTGAAAATGAAGATGCTACCCAAAACTCAGAAGACCATTTAGAGGATAGTACAGAATATAATTCAGCCGATTTTTTAGAAGTAATTCCCGTTAATACTAATAAAGTCAATGTAGATGCTGCTGAATTGAATAAAGACTTTGTTAACGAAGTGCCCGATTCTCAACTTTCAGAAGAAGAAGCTACTTTGATTAATGACCCTGCTTTATTTCAGCCCAAAGAAAATATGGATGAAACACAAAAGGGTACTCCTATATCTGAAATAGCATTTACGCAGCAACCGCTTGATTTTAATAAAGGTGAAATTCATTCTTTCAATGAATGGTTACAATTAAGCCACTTAAAAGTCGTTCACAAGTCTAGTAGCTACACTACTACAGATAAAGAAAGTTCTTTAGAAAAGAAAAATACCTCTGAAATATCTTTAGAAACAGCACAACCATCTTCTAAAAAGAAAAAGATTACTAGCGAGCTTATTGATAAATTCATAGAAAGTAGTCCTAAAATTGCACCTTTAAAAAAAGTAGATCAGGCTTTAAACTTAGCCAAACTAAATAACACAGCACCAAGTGATCTAATGACAGAAACACTTGCTAAAGTTTATCTAGCTCAAAACAACTACAAAAAGGCGATTCAAGCATATAAAATTTTAAGTTTGAAAAATCCCGAAAAAAGTGGTTTCTTTGCTGACCAGATTC
>JAHDEF010000057.1 GCA_020628975.1 Aquimarina sp.
AGAATTCTTTTTTCGGTGTAATCTAGGGAATAACTGAAGCAGCACCAAGTGCATATCCTAATATTACATCTGAAAGAAAATGACTTCCTCCTTCAATACGATAATAACCTGCAACCGCAGGTATTGCAGCAGCACCAGCCCATACATAAGGTTTCCATTTTGAATCAGGAAAGAAATCACTAAATACCTGTGCTGTGAAAAAACTAGCTGTAGCTGCGGCAGCCACATGTCCGCTGTAGAAAGAACGTTGAGAATCTTTATCGACACGCTCATCACGGTCTAAAGTTTCATTGTACACAAGCGGGCGTGATCTTTCAATTAATCCAACGGAAATCGTAAATAAAGCGCTAGTAGTCGAAAGTGCTTCTAAGTACATTACGCCTAACTTTCCGGCGCTGCCCTTGGTGTCTTTATTAAATGCGTAAATAAAGGGTAAAGCAAATGAACCATAAAAAGGAATATCACTGATTTTTTTCGCACTTTCAGAAAAATTCCCTGCTGCCCATCGGTCAAATCCGTTGACATCATTTCTGTCTAAATTATTGAATTTAGTATCCGATAATTCATCTTTATTGGCAATACTAATTACCCCAAAAGTTGTAGCCCCAAAACTTGAAACTAACCAAGGAATTTCTCTACTAGCCTTTAATTCGTAAGGATCTTTTTGGCCAAAAGCTAAAGCCGCAATTAAAATTGATAAAATAGAAAGTATATTTCGTTTCATAATAAGCGATTAAAAATTAAATAAAAAATTGAATGAAAATCGAGGGCCATCTTCTCCGCTAAATAAATGGAAAGTACCCTGCGCAACATCTAAACTATTTACCCAAAATCCAATACCGTAATCGGCATGCCAAGTATTTGAGGTGTCGGCAACACTCCAAACTCTACCTACACCGCTACCCGCTAATACGCCTAATTGCACAGGTAAAAATTTAGTTTTAAATGTATTGAAGCTATAGCGAACATCGGCACTACCTGAAAGTGCTGTGTTTCCTGAAAAGCGCTGGTTTCGGTATCCCCTTAATAAGCCATGTCCACCGATTTGTGCAGCTTGGTAAAATTCAAATTCATTACCGATATTAAATACACTTCGAACATCTGTTTTCAGTACCCATTTTCTATTATTGGTAAGGGCGTTATAAAATCCTAAATTCGATTTCACGAAGCCAAAATGTCTACTACTAGTAGTCAAATTAAAGCGATTTCCTGCCTCGATCCCAAATCGCATTCCGCGAGTAGGATTGGCTTTTACATCGTAACTTTCGTAACTATATCCTGCTTCTAAACCTGTAAACCATTGCCTGTCGAAAACTCGGTTTGAAGGATCAAAAAGTGCATTCACAAACCTTCCATTAGTATTTTCAACTTCAATACCCTCAATTAGCGTGTTAAATCGAAAATTACTACCGAAACGTCCATTTTTTTGTGCTCCAATTTTAGCTTGAATGGTACTTATACGGACACGGTTAAAATCAAACTCAATTTCATCATCATTATTTTCAGAATTATTTCCAAAACCAAAATAGTTTTCTGCAAAATTTGGAGTTTTAAACGCCCCCGATACTACTAAGTTATAATCTCCTAAAATTCCAGCAAATCGTCCTTCGTAAGTTGCTAAAAAACCTTGTGTCGCAAAATAATAACTAGCACCAAATGTGTGTTTGTAGGTAAATGGATTTCTGAAGAAATGATTTTTTGTAATGGTTGAAGTAATACCAAGTCGTACCCCATCATCAGGATTAAAGCCTATAGCAGGTAAAACAGCATATGTATTTCTAAATCGGTCATAAGGATTGAAATGATTGATTTGATAACGATCGGTCAGTATTTTTTTGGCACTTCCTTTGCGCTTTATAGTGTTGGGTTTAGATTTGTAATCGTAAAGTGTAATTTTTTTACCGTTTTCAATATTGTAGACATCATTATTTTGCCCACCAATTAATCTGATTTTTATGGGGTTTTCAGCGTTTCCTGTAACTTTAAAAACATCATCATCATCTAAGGCATACACCCAAATTTCTTTGGTATTTTTCTTATCGTAAATTCTTTCACTAACCATATCAGCAGGCTCTCCATTTTTGATACGTTGGATACGGATACTTGTTTTTCCGTTTTCCATTCGTTGGATATCAATAAAATCATCCTTATCTGTTGCCGTAACAATAACTAATTCCGAAACAAATTGATAATATTTTTTAGCTGTTTTATCTAAAAAATTTCTTCGAGACTTTATGTTTTTTATAATCTCTTTGGTAGATTTTTCATAAACTTCTACTGGTAATTTTTGAAATGCTTTTTCAATAGCAGCATCACCAAGTTGCGCTTTTATGTAATCGGCCTGAGCTACCCAATCCTCAAGAGTCGCATTTTTTAACAAAGCCCTATCAAGAACAGCTCCTGATGCATTTAGCCATTCTATATTTTTTATTTTTGGACCGTATGTACCAAATTGTTTGGCAAATTCTAATACGCCACGAAGACCAGAAAATACGGTTCCATCAAAATTTGAAAATACTTGATCACGATCTCTAGGAATCGGTTTAAATATATGATCACCGTTATCTAATTTATATTCCGCCCATCGCCATTGATCTTCATGCCGATCCCAATCGCCAATAAGCATATCAAATAATCGTGCACGTATGTAACTAGCTTCGTCCACTTTATATTTTTCATCACGGCGTAAGCGCTCTAACAAATCTGCTGTACTTTCAATATCATCGGGTTTACCAAAGTCAGGATCATCTTTGTGATTTTTTTCAGGTCTTTCAACAATCATATACAAGGCATCGCCATGAGTGGCATTGTAATCACCAAGAGTTTTTTGTTTTGGGACATAGAAAAGTTCAGGATTCGTATGTCGCACATTAATAGCGTCAGATAAATCAGGAATGGTTAAAAAACCATACGGATGCGCAGCGGTGTAAATATCATCAAGCCAATATTCCACCTGTGTTTCATTAAGTAAACTACCAATATAGCGGTTTTGAAAAATGGTAGATTGCAAGAATTGAATGCCGTTTTTCTTTAGCAGACGCATATTGTATTCTTTGCCATCTTTTGCTTGCAAGCGTAACGATTCCGTTTGATGCCCCCCACCAGCACGCACTACTTTTAATCCACCATAAAGCGTATCTAAAAAGGCAACTTTTGTTTTTACGGGTACATAGTATAAAGAGTCGTATCGATTTCCCCATATTGATTTTTTATGTTTTTCGCCTTCCTTCTTAACATAAATTGCTGCTTTTTTGTGAGCAGCTGTTGAGGTAATAATGCTATCTATTGGGTAGGGTGCTTTTTCTTTAATAATTTCTTTTCTATAAACTAATTTTGGAATTCCGCTTTCGGAAGCATAAAACGATACCCAGCTAGAACCATCTTCGTAAATTTTTAGTTCAGCAAATCCCTGTTTTCCTAAAGCAAATAATCCATCGTTACTTAAAGTAGCATATGAATTTTTAGATCCTGAACCAGATACAATTTGCTTGATTTTATTATGTTCTATGTATTGTATAGAATGCTCGTGACCCGAAGCAAAAATGATATTTTTATAAGGACTAGCTAAAGCCGTAATTTTTTGTACCAACGATTTGTACTGTTTATTCTGTGTGTCTTGAGGTGAAACCCCGCCAGCCGTCCTAGCTAGCGTAGCAATAGAAGCTAAACCTGGTAAAGGTATTTTCTTTTGAGAAGGGTATAAGTGTTTTACTGGTGCATATTGCCCTCCGTGTGGCCCATTGGTGTATAGGGGATGGTGTTGTACAAATAGTATGGTCTTATTCTGGTTCTTTTTAAATTCGCTTTCAATAGCGTTTAAAGCAGCTGTTCTTGTTTTTAGTTGAGGGCAATCATCGTTAATGGTAGGATGCTCGTCCCAATCTTCTAAATACCATTCTGAATCAAAAACAACTAATTGAACTTGATCGTTAATGTCAAAACTTTCTAAAGCACACCCGTTGGTTGGATGAAATAATTTTTTATCATTAAGTGCTTTTTCCAAGTATTTTTCTTGTCGTTTGACACCTGATAGGCCTTGATTGTACCAATCGTGATTTCCAGGAATAATAGTAATTTCTCCTTTAAAATCCTTTACAGCTTCAATTTGAACATCTAGCCTGTGTTCAGAAATAGAGCGATCTTCATGATCTTTGGGCGGCATCCCTGCAGGGTAAATGTTATCGCCTAAAAATATCACATGATCTTTAGGGGTAGCATTGGTATCTAAATATTTTTTTAAGGCTTTAAGCCCAGAAGTTGTTTTTCCTTCTTTAGCATAACCGGCATCTCCAATTAAATAAAATGTTTGTACGCTTTTTTTAGAAGGAAGCGAGAGTGATATTCCTTTTTTTCCAGCATATCGCGGCTGATACAATGCACAAGAAGTTACCAAGCTAAAAGCGACGCAAAGGGATAAAATAATAGTATAGTATTGTTTCATATAGAATTTATGCTGTTTGTGATCTGAACAAAGGTATTATTATGACACTGATATTTGCTTTAACAAACTGCCCCTAAACTTAGGGGCGATGAATAAAAGTTACCTTTTGATCGGCTACGAATGATTCCCAGGCTGCGAATTTTTCTTCCGACATTACGCGTTCCATTTTTACCTGTCCTCCTTTTTTCTTTTGTGCGCCATTCCACTCCGCAAACATTGATGGAGGTACTAAAGAAACTTTTACACCTTTAAGTGCTTTTGATCGAGCAACACGATAATTTTTATTCGCTTTTTGCAAATTATGATCAAGTTTAATCGCTAAATCTAAGGTATCTACATTAGCATCAGTACCCAAATACCAATGATGATAAAATTCACCATTAATACGAACTGCCGATAATACAAATTCAGGAATTGCCATTTCGTAAGCGGCTTCAATTTCTTTAAGGGCATCATTCATTTTTTGAATAGAAAGCTGTGAGCCTACCACATTCATAAAGAATTTTGTGCGACCTGTAATAACAATTTCTGCACGTTCAATATCGGTAAATGCAATCGTATCGCCAATCATATAACGCCAAGCACCAGACACGGTACTAACTACTAATACGTAATCGGTATCGGGTTTAACTTCAGAAATATTGAACGATGGCGCCCCTTGTTTTAATGATCCATCTTCATTTAAATAGGCTGGTTCAAAAGGGATAAATTCAAAATAAATTCCATTATCAGTAACTAATTTCATAGCATCAGTTTCTGGACGTTGTTGAAAAGCAATAAAACCTTCGGAAGCTAAGTAAGTGTCAATGATTTGTATGGGCCTACCTAATAACTTATTAAAACTTTTCTCATAAGGAGAAAAGGCAACTCCGCCTGAAGTATAGACTTCTAAGTTAGGCCATATTTCGTGTATGTTGTTTAATTGGTGGGTTTCTATTACCTTTTCTAGCATCAATTCAATCCAAGAAGGAATACCTGATAAGGCCCCAATGTCCCAATTAGGAGCTTCTTGCGCTATTTTTTCAACACGCGTATCCCAATCGTCAATTTCTGCGATTTCTTCACCTGGTTTATAAAAAGAGCGAAACCAAGAAGGAATATTACTAGCGCTAATACCACTTATTTCACCTTCAAGATGCCCATTTCTTTCGGTAAGGTTTGTCGAGCTACCCAACATTAAAATTCCTTTTTCAAAAAAAGCAGGAGGGAGGTCAAAATTAGCCAAAGCTTCCACTTGTTTAATTCCTGATTTTTTTATGGCTTCAATCATGTCATCAGTTACTGGAATGCGTTTACTTTTTTTACCAGTAGTACCAGAACTAAGCGCAAAATAATTGGGAGTACCAGGCCAAGTTATGTCGGCAGCTCCATCAATAGTTTTTTGCCACCATTGATCTTTTAGTTGGTGATAGTCAACATAAGGCACTTCTTTTTTGAATGCGGCTTCCAAATTATCAGATTTCAGCATTTTTTCAAATTGGTGCGTATTTCCAAAAACCGTACTTTTTGCAGTCGAAATTAACTGTTTTAAGACTTCTTCTTGCTCGGCAATAGGGTTTGCTTCTGGAGTAAGTAAGTCCTTAATTTCAATAGTCTTTTTGATGATATTTCCTATTATTTCCATAAGAATAGCTTTTATTGGATTACTGCTGTCGTAGTTGCCTCAATAATTTTTTCAGGAATTTCCATATTTATAAATGCGATTATAAATGCAATAACCGAAGTAATTAGTCCGATAGTAAAAACCACATAAGTCGTTTTTAGTAATTGATATTTTTTCTGAAGCACTAACCCCAAATAATATAAATCTTTCGTGAGTTGTTTGTAGATATAGTCTTTGTCTTCAATAATTCGATCGATGTTTTCTTGATAATCATCGTATGACATTCGAAAGAAATTTCCGAAGAATAATAAATTCACATTTTTGTTAGAAAGTTCTTTATTAGAAAATTCACCTCCAGACACTTTAGGTTGTGTAGATCGAATGCTTAAAATAATTGAAGCTACGCTAAACAATACCAAAATTAAGGTTGGCCACCATAAATGGTAATTCGATGGCGAATCTAATTTGGGAATCAAGTTAGCCAACGCCAGCGAAATTATTATGGCATTAACCGATAGTAAAATATTGGCTTTCGTATCGGCTATATCACTTAATTTTAAATGATTTCTTAACGTAACACGATACATGGTTTGAATGCCACGTTCAGGATTTAGCTCTTTAGCTTTTTCTTTTAAATGGGCTTTTTCTTCTTCTTTTTGCTGTTTAGCAATATTTTTTTCCTGAAGATTAATCAGCTTAACTAAATTTCTATTCTTGCTTTTTTTCCAATTTTCAATGGCATGTTTGGTGTAAAAACGGTGTTGATTTGCCAAGAAATCTATTGTTGTTTCTATCCACTTGCTTTTACTTATTTTCTCACCTAATAAGCCTAGTTCTTTTCGAAGTAACTCACTTTTTTTCTTGAATTTTTTGGTTGCAACGTGAGCGGTATCCGCATCTTTGATAATTTCTTCAAGTATAGTTTTAGGCTCAACTTCTAATTTTGTAGCATTAATCAAATGTGCAACCTGATCAATATCTTGTTGGTTGAAATTTCTATCCTTTAAAAATTGCGTAGCTAAATCTATACTTCTAGCCTCGTGGTCAACAATACTTTTTGTAAAACCTAAATCGTGAAACCAAGCAGCAATAAGTAAAAGTGTTTGATCGTGATCTGAAATTTGATCGAGTTGTTCATCTACCGAAAGTAATTCTCTACAGAATAACACCACCTCGACCGTGTGCCGATAACTATGGTATAGCATAGCTTGTGGTAATTGCGTTTTCATGGTTTCAAACACATAATCTTCTATATCGTCTAAAAGGCTATTCATTTATATAGGTGTTTTTTTAGTTTCATTTTGGGGGTTATCTTCTCTTTTTGCCTCGATTTCTTGTTCTCTTTCTTGAACGATATATATAATTTCATCGGGCGATAAGTAATTCTTTCGAATGTGATTTTTATAGCTTTCTGAAAGGTTGGCATTATCTAGAATGAATCTTTTGGTAGCCAAAATATAATCTACCATATTATGATTAATGGCAAACAAATCGGCATTACGTTCTGCTTCTTTTACAAAACCACTTGATAACGCATATCGTATTCCATAATAAATTAATGAAGGGGTCGATCGACTTTCATAGTCCATAATATGACCAAGCTCATGTGCCAACCAGCCTACTACTATATTACTAGGTATATCGGTTAATTTTAAACTTAGCTGATCTAATTCAAAAGTATCGCTCATGTAAATACGATAACTGCGTTTACGGAAAGGGCGCAATAAGTCCCAAAAATTGGGTTGCGCTTTCATAAACGATTTATTTAAAGAAGGTTTAATAATAAACTTTATGGTAACATTTTCCAACTCGGGATAAGCCTTAAGTGCAATTTTAGCTTCTTTATCGATGCTTTTAGGAATTACTTTAGTTGGCTTCATAGTAGGAATTAGTGAAATGATTAAAAGGAAACAGCCTAACATTATTAATATCCAACGTATTATGCTTACCTTTTTTAAATTCATAAATCAAAAGTAATTAGCCTTGCAAAAAAGGATTAATTCAATACATTGAAAGGCTGACTCTAATACCAAAACAATTCTTAAATAAAAGTGATGAAATGCCTGATTTGAGAATTTTTTTACTGGAATTAAGTTGCAAATACTAAGGCAAAGCAAATGGGTTTACATTAAGCGGGATTAAGCCAATTTTTTTGTAGAAATAAACTCATTTTTGATGGTAAACTAATAATTGTAAATGAAAAGCATTTTTTCATCATTAAAGTCTTTTTTCAGACTGCTACCAGAAACTTATAAAGTATGGAATGAGAATGAACCCTTTCAAATGAGTGCTGCGGTCAGTTATTATGCCTTATTTTCGTTCCCTGCGCTGTTGATTATAATAATACGAGTAGTCGGAATTTTTTATGAAAGTGCTATGGTGAAATCGAAGATTTTGAAAGAAATTAGCACAATGCTTGGTACTGATGCGGCAAAGTCTATAGATTCGATGCTCCACAATGCCGCCATAAATAGCGATTCAAAATTATTTTTAATTATAGGAGTGGTTACCTTACTATATGGTGCTTCGGGTTTGTTCATCTCGCTTCAAAAATCATTAAATACTATTTGGAATGTTGAAACTTCTACAAAAAACACCTATTTAAAACTTGTTGTTGATCGACTTTTCTCTTTAGGTTTAGTAATTATTATAGGTTTTCTGTTATTAATATCGCTTGTTATTACCACCATAATTACCGTTATGACCGATTGGATACAAGTACATTTTCCAGATTTAGTAGTCTATTTGGTTCAATTTATAAATCTGATCGTATCATTTTCCATCACTACCGTTTTATTTGCTATGATTTTTAAAATCCTACCAGACATAAGTTTAAAGTGGAAACATGTATGGTTGGGCGCTTTTGTAACCACTGTTTTCTTTACTATTGGGAAAACGGCTTTAGGTATTTATTTTGGAGAAGCAAATCCAGCTTCGGCTTATGGTACAGCGGGTTCTGTGATTTTAATTTTGTTGTGGGTATCCTATTCATCACTCATTTTATTTTTTGGAGCAGCTTTTACCAAAGTGTATGCGAATAAGTTCTCTAAAAAGGCAATATAATACTTGATTTCGTTAACAATATAAAATGTATTTCAGGCAATTACATTTTATAAGTGGTAGCTTGCTATACCTCCAGAGAATGACTCTTTATTGAAGGGTAAGGCAGAACTTTATGTCCGGACCATAATAATCTGCGCCTTTGGAGGTTTTTTGCAAAGTATGTGGAGCAACAAACAAAATGTCATGTGTTTCACAGGTTATCAGTCTGACGGCAAATTTTCATCAATTTTTAGTGAACTTGTTCACTAGTAATTTATTGAAACCGTCAACATTACATTCTTTAGGGCTAATAGGTAATCTGATATCAAGATATCTTTAAGTAAAATATTTAAAATTAAATATCATGTCATTAGTACCTCCAAATAACGGAACAAATCCCACTTTTTTTGCGGATTTTACCAACGATAATCATTGGGATCATTACGATAAATTAGGTCCTAAAAGCAAGCTTCCTGCAGTAAATATTGAGCAACTTGATGATCATTACCAAGTTTCATTGGTATCGCCAGGTATGTCAAAAGGTGATTTTACAATTTCTTTAGAAAAAAATGTATTAACTATAGAGGGTAATAGTAGCCATGAAACGGTGTATGATGACGAAACTAGAAAATTTTTACGTAGAGAATTTTC
>JAHDEF010000058.1 GCA_020628975.1 Aquimarina sp.
TAAAAAGCAAAACTAAACTAGCTAAAAATGGTATGATGAAACTTTTGATTGACGAAGTAAGCATTGGAGAAAACATGTAACGTATAAGTTAGTTGATGTTGTATTCCTTAAATATAGAACATGTATTTAATTAATAGATGTCATTTCTTCAAACATTCCTTATTTATCTCAAGAATTGATTTTAAAAAATGCTTATTCATAAAATTAAAACGAACTTATCTATTCAATATTTATTTAAAATGATTACGAATTAGCTCAAAACTTAAACCTTTTGCTACAATAGTGTTAAGTTCAAGGTGTAAATGACGACATAAAGCTCATCTTAATCAAATTCATATGGAAGAACATATCGTAATTATAGGAAATGGAATTTCAGGCGTTACCGCCGCACGGCATATTCGTAAACTTTCGGATAAACGCATTACCATTATTTCTTCAGAAACAGATTATTTCTTTTCTCGAACGGCTTTAATGTATGTGTACATGGGTCATATGAAGTTTGAGCATACACAACCTTATGAAAATTGGTTTTGGAAAAAGAACCGTATAGAATTAAAAAAAGCGTTTGTGGAACGTATTGAACCCGATAAAAATCTTTTGCATTTTGCAGAAGGGGGCTCCTTACAATACGACAAGTTAATTTTGGCTACAGGTTCAAAGCCCAATAAATTTGGATGGCCTGGTCAAGATTTGGATGGGGTAATGGGTATGTATTCTAAACAAAACTTAGATGCTCTAGAAAAGTATGCGCCTGACAATAAAACCTGTAAACGAGCGGTAATTGTAGGTGGTGGTTTAATTGGTATTGAAATGGCAGAAATGCTGCGTTCTAGAGATATTCCCGTAACTTTTTTAGTGCGTGAAGATAGCTTTTGGAATGGTGTGTTACCCAACGAAGAATCGCAAATGATCAATGAGCATATTAAAGAGCATCATATTGATTTGCGTTTAGGGGTAAACCTTCAAGAAATCAAAGACAATGGGAAAGGCCGTGTTAAAAGTATTATTATTAAAGAAACTGGTGAAGAACTAGCTTGTGATGTCGTTGGTTTAACCGCAGGTGTATCGCCAAATATTGATTTTATAAAAACTTCGGGTATCGAAACCGGACGTGGAATTAAAGTCGATCGTTTTCTGAATACTAACTATGATAATGTTTTTGCCATTGGTGATTGTGCCGAACAACACGAAGCTATTGGTAATCGTCGTCCAATCGAAGCCGTTTGGTACACGGGTCGGATGATGGGTGAAACCTTAGCACGAACTATTTGCGGTACTCCTACAGCATACCAACCTGGTCATTGGTTCAATAGTGCAAAATTTTTAGATATAGAATATCAAACCTATGGATGGGTTTGGGCTGAACCTAAAGAAGATGAAGCCCGCTTCTTTTGGAAACATCCTAAGAAGCACTTACTGGTTCATTTAAATTTTGATAAAGCATCTCGTGAATTTATAGGTATTAACACTTTCGGTATTCGCATGCGTCATGAAATGTTTGATAAGTGGTTAACCGAAAAACAATCGGTCGATTATGTGCTAACGCATTTAAAAGACGCCAATTTTGATCCAGAATTTTATAAGCAACACGAAGCTGCTATTTTAGAAAAATTTAATCAAGAACAAGGAACTCAATTAAAAGCAGCTCAAAAGAGTTGGAAACGCATTTTTGCATAAAAAATACTATCAATGAAATTTATAAAATACTTTGGCCTTTTAGTGTTTCTATGCGGTTTAGGCATATTTACTAGTCTTATATTCTTGGGCGATTTTCAACTTAAAAAAGAAGCTCTTGACACTATAATTGAAGAACGTGCTTTTAAAAGCGAATTGCTAAAAAAACAACTTCATTCTAAAATAGCAGATCAAAAATTTGGAAGCGTTTTCGAATTTTCAAATACTGTTATTGCCGCTTTAGAAAGTGCTAACAACATTCATAAAGAACGTCAAGAGTGGGATAAAGTCGTTTGGGATAAACCCCACACTTTTAGTTATAATTTAGCTAAAAAAGCAGGCATTGGTTTTGTTAAAGACAATAAGGTTATACTATGGTGGCTAACCTTCGGTCTTGGAATATTAGGTGCATTATTATTCATTTTACCTAATTATATTTTACTAGGTAAACCAGGTATCAAAAACGATCATATTTACCACCAAGCTAGTACCAACCGCGGATGGATTGCTTGGCTAGTGTTGGCGTATTTGGTTACTTTCTACTTGTTATTATATTTCAATCCTGATTATGTAGTCAACTGGACGTATATTTTAGATCCTATAAGTAATGCTTTAAACGGCGGCGACGCTAGTCAATGGTTTGTTTACGGGTTTTTATACTGTGTAATTATGATTGTTATGGCGACACGTATGTATATTAAATACCGCCATAATCAGTACCAAATATTAAGAACAACTTCGGTGTTGTTTTTCCAAATCGTATTTGCCTTTTTAATTCCCGAAATTATGTCGAGCTTAAATATGCCTGGCTATGATTTTAAAAATGCATTCCCGTTAGATTATGATTTCTTTTTTGAATGGAATATTGACAAACTAAAAAGTAGTGGTGCTATTGGTATTTTTATTTTAGTTTGGGGAACTATATTGACTTTGGTAATTGTTCCGTTAATGGTTTATTTTTTTGGTAAACGTTGGTACTGTAGCTGGGTATGTGGTTGCGGTGGATTGGCTGAAACCTTAGGTGACCCGTACCGCCAACATTCTAATAAATCACTGTTGGCATGGCGAGTTGAAAGATGGTTAATTCATAGCGTACTCGTATTTTCTATAGTAATGACCATAGTTACCTTATACTGTTATTTTACAGGAGCTAGCTCGTTTATCGGTATCAAATCACAGTGGATTAAAGACACTTACAGCTTTTTAATTGGTGCTTGGTTTGCTGGTGTAATCGGGACTGGTTTTTACCCTATTTTCGGAAATCGTGTGTGGTGCCGTTTTGGTTGCCCATTAGCCGCTTATTTAGGATTAGTACAACGCTTTAAATCTAGATTTAGAATTACCACAAATGGAGGGCAATGTATTTCTTGCGGAAACTGTTCTACTTATTGCGAACAAGGGATTGACGTTCGTGCATACGCACAAAAAGGAGAAAATATTGTACGTGCTAGTTGTGTAGGTTGTGGGGTATGTTCAGCTGTTTGTCCTCGTGGAGTTTTAAAGCTTGAAAATGGCCCCGAAGAAGGCCGTATTAATCCTACTGAAGTATTACTTGGTAATGATGTTGATTTAATCGAAATGGCGAATCAAAATTCGAAACACGCGAGTTAGCATTTACTAATAACCTGAGTTCGATTAATATTTCCATTATAAAGCACTGATTATTATTTACTTTCAGATTAATTATTGCATTCTGCAAGGCCTTTAGGACCTTGTGGATATAAAATTTAGATAATTTAAAAACCTACAAGGTTTCAAAACCTTGCAGGAGTCCTTAACATACTTTAAATCATATTTTTAATAATCAAACTCAGGTTAATAAGTTTAAAACTTATAAAAAACGAGATACTTAAAAAAGTATCTCGTTTTTTTATGAAATGAATCTTGTTAGCGAATCGTTAAAATATAAGCACTTCTTAATAAGCATTATTACAAATAACTATCTTGACTTTCATGAGAAAAGCGGAAGAACTTAGACTTAAAAAAACGTATAACAACCAAGAAAACTGGTTGCACTGGGGACCTTATTTAAGTGAACGTCAATGGGGTACCGTTCGTGAAGATTACAGCCCCGACGGATCGGCATGGGATTATTTTCCGCATGATCACGCCAGAAGTCGAACTTATAGGTGGGGTGAAGATGGCATTGCAGGAATATCTGACAGGCACTGTGCTATTGCATTTGCCGTAACACTTTGGAATGGTAAAGACCCAATATTGAAAGATAGACTTTTTGGACTTACAGGACCCGAAGGAAATCACGCTGAAGATTGTAAAGAGCTGTATTATTATTTAGATAGTAGCCCTACGCATTCATACATGAAGCACTTGTATAAATATCCGCAAAATGAATATCCATATGCCGATTTAGTTCATACCAATAAACATCGAGGGAAAGACAGCTTAGAGTACGAATTACTTAATACAGGTATTTTCGACAACGATGCCTATTTTGATGTGTATACCGAATACGCAAAAGAAAATGAAGAAGATATTCTCATTAAAATAACCGTATGCAATAGGGGTGAAAATGACGCTGATATTTGGGTATTACCTACCCTTTGGTTGCGAAATTTATGGTCGTTCAATCAAGCTACTGGCTATCACAATATTGTCAAACACCAAGAATTTAAAAATCATAGTAGTGTGAAATTAACGCACCCTAAATTAGGTGACTATTTTTTAAATTTTGAAAATCCTGACAAATGGCTATTTACTAATAATGAAACGAACAACGAAAAACTGTTTGGAGTACCTAATGATAGTCCTTATGTGAAAGATTTATTTCACGATGTGGTGACACAAAATAATTTTGAACTTACTGATGCGGTTAGCGAAGGGACAAAATTTGCGCCAATGTATAAATTGCAAATCGCAGGAAAGTCTTCTCAAGAAATTAGACTCAGACTTTCTAAGAAAGCATTTAAGCGAAATCCTTTACAACAAGGGTTCACCAAAACTTTTGAAACTCGAATTAACGAGACCAATGATTTTTATAGTCAATTTAGTAATGCAAGTGAAGATCAAAAAAATATTCAGCGACAAGCTTTCGCAGGAATGCTTTGGACGAAGCAATATTACAATATCGATATTACCACTTGGTTAGATGGCGACCCTGGGAAAATTCCACCACCAGAATCCCGCAAACACGGTCGAAACCATAACTGGAAAACCCTTAACAATGAAGATATCATTACCATGCCCGACAAATGGGAATATCCTTGGTATGCTGTATGGGATACCGCTTTTCATTGTGTACCCTTAGCCAAGTTGGATGCTGAGTTTGCAAAAGAACAATTATTGTTAGTGACCAAAGAATGGTACATGGCACCCAACGGACAAATACCTGCTTACGAATGGGCTTTTTCGGATGTAAACCCACCTGTGCAAGCTTGGTCAGCCATTGAAGTTTATCTAATTGACAAGACTAAAACAGGTATCCCTGATATTGCATTCCTAAAACGAATGCTGAATAAATTAGCACTTAATTTTACTTGGTGGGTCAATCGAAAAGATCGTAACAACAACAATGTATTTGAAGGCGGATTTTTAGGCTTAGACAATATTGGTTTGTTTGACAGAAGTAGTGTTATACCCGGTGGAGGATTTTTAGAGCAAGCTGATGGTACCGCTTGGATGGCATTGTATAGTTTAAATTTACTAGAAATTTCGTTAGAAATCGCTCAGCATGATCCTGCTTATGAAGATATGGCTACTAAGTATTTTGAGCATTTCATTTATATCGCAGAGTCGCTAAATAAAATATGCCATCACAGATCCGGAAGTTGGAATGAAGAAGAAGGCTTTTTCTATGATGTTTTAGTACTGCCAAACAATGACCATATTCCAATAAAAGTACGTTCGTTAGTTGGTTTAATGACTTTAAATGCCAACTTAGTTCTTAAAAAAGAAACCTTAGAAAAACTTCCGAATTTTTATAAGAACGTCAAATGGTTTTTAAACTACCGAAACAAACACAATGCCTATAAAGTAGTAGAGAATTTTAGAGAAGGAGAAGATATACTACTCTCTTTAGTTCCTAAAAATAGAATGGTTCGCTTACTGAATACCTTAATGGATGAAAAGGAATTTTTAAGCGAATTTGGAATTCGAGCTATGTCAAAAATTCATAGTGAACCTTATCGTATTCATATAGAAGGTCAAGAATTTCATGTAGCTTACGAGCCTGCCGAATCTAGCAACTATGTTTTTGGAGGAAATTCAAACTGGCGTGGCCCCATTTGGATGCCTATGAATTACCTTTTCGTTCAATCCTTAAAAAATTACCATAGTTATTACCAAGATGAAATCGCTATAGAAGTCAATGGAAAATCGCATAATTTATTGGAATTGTCGTTTATGATTAGTCACCGATTAGTTAATATGTTTGAAAATGACACCGATGGAAATCGACCTATTCATGCCTTAGACAAACACATTTATCAAAAAGAGCATTTTAAAGACTTGGTGCTATTTTATGAATATTTTCATGGCGATAACGGTCGAGGAGTTGGTGCTTCACATCAAACAGGATGGACAGGTGTTGTGGCTTCTTTAATTGATGAATGCACTAAATTCAAAAAAGAGGAATAGCTCAAAATAAAAACTTAATCTACTAATTATCTAGAGGAAAAATTTATTCAAATTCCTGCAAGGTTTTGTCAATCTTGTAGGTTTATACTACAGAAATACATCTGCATTTCAAAAACCTTTCAGGATAAAGTCAGAAACAAGAATACAATCAAACTTTAAGAACAATCTATAAAAATTATGCTCAAAAAAATTCTGAAAATTGTATGCTTACTCATCCTAATCTCAATAGTAGCTGCATTTGGGTATTTGTATCAAAAACAAGAAGCGCTTATTTTTCATCCTACCAAACTAGATCAGTCATATCAATTTGACAGTGAAATTCCTTTGAAAGAACGCAATTTCACAACTTCAGATGGCGTAATCTTACATGGAATCCATTTTAAAACACCTCAATCAAAAGGTTTGGTATTTTATTTACATGGAAACTCGGGTAATGTTCAAAATTACCTTGGCACTGCTTATAACTTTCTAAACAATGGGTATGATTTTTTTGTGTACGATTATCGAGGATTTGGTAAAAGCGGCGGTGAAATTGATGACGAAAAACAATTGTTTGCCGACAATCAATTTGTTTACAATACTTTAAAAAAAGAATATCTAGAAAAAAACATCGTAATAGCGGGTTACTCTATTGGCAGCGGAATGGCTGCAAAATTGGCTACAACCAATAGCCCTGCGCAATTGATACTGTTGGCTCCGTATAATAATTTTATTGATTTGGTTAAAATGTGGAATAAATACACCCCAACTTTTCTATTGAAATACCGCTTTGAAACTGATAACTATTTAGAGAGTTTTTCAAAAAAAATCACCGTGTTTCACGGTAAAAAAGATAAAGTAATCCCTTTTCAATGTGCTGAAGCTTTAAAAGCTACATTTCCTGAAAAAATTACGCTGATTGGTTTGGATGATGTGGGACATGTTGGCATTGATGCGCATCCCAAATTTCAAGATCAAATTCGTAAGATTTTACGCTAACTATTTTGAAGACCTATAATACCTATTTTGTTTTTTAAAATAAATTTGCTGATAAATTAGGGCACTTTTTCTATCTTGAACCGCAAGCTAATTGACTATGATAAGTATTAAAGTTGACCGTAAGGTTGTTCAATTTTTGTATTACTGGGGAGAAATCGCAATTCGTCTATTTTTTGCATGTATTTTCATTTGGTTCGGTATATTAAAAATTTTCGGAAGCGCTCCCGAAACTTCTTTGTTAGATGATGTTATGGGCTGGATTCCTTTTTTGACTAGGCACCAAGCTATATTAATGCTAGGCGGTTTTGAAGTACTTATTGGGTCGTTGTTTGTTTTTAAGTCGACAGTAAAAACTAGTGCTGCTTTATTATTTATACTCCTTATCATTATGTTGTTTCCACTATTTATACGCACCAAATTACTTTTCGTTAAAGGCGGTTTCCCCTACTTACCCTCGTTAACTGGGCAGTTTTATTTTAGATACCTAATGACACTAATGGGTGTTTTAATTATAGGAGGAAATTTGAAGAAGTAGACTTCTTATAAATGTACCTGATACAATCATAATAAAATCTGATTGTTCAAAATGTAAGGAAACGAACAATTATTGACTAACTTTGCGAACGATTAAATAACCATAAAGATTTAAGACTATGGCTTTAGAAATTACAGATGCTTCTTTTGAAGAGGTAGTATTGAAAAGTGACAAACCTGTATTAGTAGACTTTTGGGCTGCATGGTGTGGTCCTTGTAGAATGGTGGGTCCGATCATTGAACAAATTAGTGAAGAATACGACGGAAAAGCAGTTGTTGGTAAAGTAGATGTAGATGCTAACCAAGAATTTGCTGCTAAGTACGGCGTTCGTAATATACCAACAGTATTAGTATTCAAAAACGGAGAAGTAGTTTCTCGTCAAGTAGGCGTTTCTCCTAAGAATGTGTATACTGATGCGATCGACGCTGCAAACTAGTCGTTTGTTCTCTTAAAAATTTAAAGGTTCGGTTACGCCGAGCCTTTTTTTTGTGCCTATAGTGTAGGTAAACCAAAATATTGTCGCTACCCCCGATAGTAGCGGTAGCTTGTGGCGAGCGACCTATGTCGAGCCACTACTACAAGCGGATAGCGGGAAATGGCCTTTCTCGACAAGCTAAATCTTTGTGGTACAAAAAACTATTCGTATACTTTCTAGTGAAGTTAAAATTTCATTGTTTACGTCACACCCTGAATTTTGATAAAAATTGTAAGGGTGTCTCCTCTAGAAAGAGCTTGTTTTCTGTTTAAATTGAACGATTTAAAATCCTTAGTGAAGGAGACTCCACTACGATTACTATCGTAATCCGTGGAGTGACGAAAAAAGCTCTCAATAATTTTTTTGCCTACTCCTGATGTTACCTGTTACAACTTAACAACTTTATGTATTTCCTTTTTATTTCCAGATTTGACTTCGAAAAAATAAATCCCTGAACTCAAATGACCTAAATCTAATGATGTAGTATTTGAATTGTTGTCCAGCGGAAGGTTTAGAATAGGTACACCAGCAGCATTGTAAATAGACAATTGACTAGATATTGTATTAGGAATACCTGAAACTAATACCGTATCTCGAATTGGATTGGGAGAAACTGATGACTTGCCAACTTCTCGAACGAATTCACCTCCAGATAATGTTATACAGGAAGTGGATAAAGGAGATCTTAAAATCTCAGGAACTTTTAAATCCGCGAAACTTTTATCTAAAGTGTGATTAAAGAAGGCGGCATCTATAATACTATTATCTGCACCAAGAAAATCTTGCAATAGTGTAGCAAAGGTCTGTCTGTAGTCGTATTGAACCGTTTGTATTTGGTAGTTGTTATCAGCCGTAGCTTCAGTAAGATCAGGATTGGTTCCCGAAACTCCTCCAGCAACAGGTTTACCGAATACGAACATAGGTGCTATTTCTCCATGATCCGTTCCTAGGTTTCCGTTTTGGGCAGCTTTTCTTCCGAATTCTGAAAAAGTAAGCCCTACAACATCGTCTGATAAATTTTGGCTATTTAGGTCATTTACGAAAGCTTCTACAGCGCCAGATAGCTGATTTAGTAAATCGTAGTGTCTTCCTTCGATTTCTCCAGAGCCACTAACTTGAGCATTGTGTGTATCGAATCCTGATATACGGACCATATATACTTTTGTGCCTAAATCTCCACTAATTAAGCGAGCAACTGTTTTTAATTGATTTGATAAATTGTTATTTGGATAGCTAACCCCATTAGTACCTTTATTAAATGCGGTAGAAATCGCTTGAGCATAGGTGTTCGAAAGGGCATCTACATTTTTAATGAAGTCTAGTTGTTCTCCAAAATCAGAATTAGGAATATGGGTTGGAGGAACACCGCCTAAACCACTAAGGATGCTGTAGAACCCAGCTGGATCTTGACCTGTTATGTTTAAAGACATTCCATGTGCTTCTTCGCCATGAAATCCTAATGAGGTTTTATTAGAAC
>JAHDEF010000059.1 GCA_020628975.1 Aquimarina sp.
CAGAAGCTCAAATTCGAGGTTATAAACCAGGGCG
Source organism: Aquimarina sp. (assembly GCA_020628975.1). Classification (GTDB taxonomy): domain Bacteria; phylum Bacteroidota; class Bacteroidia; order Flavobacteriales; family Flavobacteriaceae; genus Aquimarina. The sequence goes on from JAHDEF010000059.1 coordinate 35, forward strand.
ATTTAGTTTTAATGTAAAAGGTGGGCGTTGTGAAACCTGTTCGGGTGGTGGTTTACGAGTAATTGAAATGAACTTTCTACCTGATGTACATGTTGAATGTGAAACTTGTCAAGGAAAACGTTTCAATCGTGAAACACTAGAAATTAGATATAAAGGAAAATCAATTTCTGATGTATTGAACATGACTATCAACGAGGCTTGTGATTTCTTTGAACCTATCCCTAAAATTTTCAGAAAATTAAAAACAATTCGAGATGTCGGTTTAGGCTACATTACACTAGGGCAGCAATCGACAACGCTTTCTGGTGGAGAAGCGCAACGTATTAAATTAGCCAGTGAATTATCTAAACGAGACACGGGAAACACCATTTATATTTTAGATGAACCTACCACTGGTTTGCATTTTGAAGATGTACGCGTACTTATGGAGGTTATTGACAATTTGGTAGAAAAAGGAAATACGGTATTAATTATTGAACACAATATGGATGTCATCAAATTAGCCGATTATATTTTTGATATAGGTCCCGAAGGCGGAAAAGGGGGCGGAAAGTTAGTCGCAAAAGGTACACCTGAGCAAGTTGCTAAATCAAAGAAAAGTCACACCGCTCGATTTCTGAAAGAAGAATTGAAATAGTAAAAACTCCAAATATCAACGACTTATAAACGCTTATTATACCATTTCCTCTTATTATGCATGTGGCTATCATTGAGATAAGTTTGCATTTGAATTTAAGTCAACCAAGCAAATCATTCAATGCTACATCAATTTTTGGGTATTTAAATTGGTAATTGTGTTGTCTAATTTTCCCTGAGCACACACGCTGACTTGACAATACTAATTGCGCCATTTCACCCAATAATAGTTTCGCCACAAAAGCAGGAATATTTGGAAAAAAAACGGGTTTTTCTAGTGCGCTACCAATAGCTTTTATAAGCTTATTTTGTGAAACAGCATCGGGTGCCACTCCATTAAACACTCCTCCTAAATCATTTTTTGCTAAAAAAATAAATATACCCGCTAAGTCTTTTACATGTATCCAACTTTGCCATTGCTTTCCTGATGCAAAAGCACTTCCTACTCCAAATTTAACAGGCTGTGCCATTTTAGGTAAGGCTCCTCCTTTATCAGAAAGCACCAAACCAATACGAACTTTAGATACTTTCAAACCAATAGTTGAAAAATTATCTACCTCTTCTTCCCATTTTTCAACTACATTCCCTAAAAAATCGTCGCTTTTATCTGTAGATGATTCCATATAGTATTTGGTAAGCGAATCCGGATAAATTCCTATAGCACTTGCCGAAATGATTTGAGTAACACTATGATCTATTTTTTGTAGACTTTCTAATAGTAATCTCGAAGTATCTATTCTACTATTTAAAATAACTTTTTTATAGCTTTCCGTCCATCGTTTAGCTACTGTAGCCCCAGCTAAATGAATGATTTTAGTGACACCTTTGAATGCATTTAGATCAATTTCTTTGGTTTTAGGATTCCAAAAAAAACCTTGCTCATTTTCAGTTGCACGAATCTTATCTTTACTTGTCGTTAAATAATGCACCTTAATTCCCTGATCGGCACATTGCTTAGTTATAACACTACCGACCAATCCTGTAGCCCCTGTAATTAAATAAGTCATCAACCTTTTCTTTCAAAAGTACAAGTATAAGTTTGGTTGTACTTATTTTTTGTAACGTCTTTAACAATTAGAATTTTAAATATCTTAGCCATATCATTAAATTCGAGCTAGGCTTTAAAATGCTCTACCGCAACAATTAGAAATCTATTTCATGGTTCAAGAAACCAATTCAAACATTAAAGGCGTAATAGAATTTTTAGATCAATCGATTCTGCATAAAGTAGTAGACGTATTGATTTATAAAATCAATTTGGGTGAGCACTTCAGCATAAGTCTTATCGGACTTATAGCTATCGTTGCGACCTTTTATATAACAAAACGAGTACTTCGGATTGCTACAAACGTAATTTCAAAAAGACTTACCGAAGAAAACCAATCAAAATTTAAATCGCTTTTTACTTTTGGAAAGTACGTGGTATACGCGCTTATTTTCTTTAGTGTATGCCAAAGTATTGGAGTAAATATCACTCCATTATTAACCGCTTCGGCAGCTTTACTTGTAGGGGTTGGTTTAGCCTTACAAACACTTTTTCAGGATATTCTATCTGGTATTTTTATACTTGTTGATAAAACATTGAAAGTGGGCGATATTATCGAAATTGAAGATGAGGTAGCTAAAGTAGAAGAAATTAAATTAAGAACTACAAGAGCAGTGACTATCGAGAATAAGGTAATGATTATCCCCAACCATAAATATTTGACCAATAATCTATACAATTGGACACAAAACGACAAGATTGTAAAATCTTCGGTTTCAGTGGGAGTTGCTTATGGAAGCAACACTAAACTAGTCAGTGAATTACTAATTAAAGCCGTTCAGGATCATTCCGATACCTTAAATTACCCTAAGCCTGAAGTTTTTTTTGAAAACTTTGGCGATAGCGCCTTAGAATTTAAAATTGTTTTTGGCGTTAATAAAAGTATTGTCGCACATAAATATCGTAGTGATATTCGCTTTGCAATTGATCGATTGTTTAGAGAACACCAAATTAAAATACCATTTCCGCAAAGAGTGGTACATCACCTAAATAGCAGCACATAACTATGTCTAGAATTTTAATTATTGAAGATGAATCGGCTATTCGCCGCGTATTAAAAAAAATTCTTTCTGAAGAAAGTGATACCTATGAAGTTTTTGAAGCTGAAGATGGATTGGCAGGAATAGAAATGGTTAAAAAGGAAGATTTTGATCTTATTATTTCAGATATAAAAATGCCTAAAATGGATGGTGTTGAAGTATTGGAAGCGGTAGGAAAAATAAAACCTGAAATTCCGATGATTATGATTTCTGGCCATGGGGAGCTGGAAACTGCAGTACAAACCATGCGATTGGGTGCTTTTGATTATATTTCGAAACCCCCCGATTTGAACCGTCTTTTAAATACCGTTAGAAACGCACTCGATAGAAAAAATTTAGTCGTAGAAAATAAACGCTTGAAAAAGAAAGTTTCTAAAAACTATGAAATTATCGGAGCATCGGAAGCTATCGCTGATATCAAAGATATGATTGAAAAAGTGGCTCCTACCGAAGCTCGTGTATTAATAACAGGTGCTAATGGAACTGGTAAAGAATTAGTAGCTCATTGGATTCACGAAAAAAGTGAACGCTCGAAAGGCCCTTTTATTGAGGTGAACTGCGCTGCTATTCCTTCTGAATTAATTGAAAGTGAATTATTCGGTCATGTCAAAGGGGCTTTTACTTCAGCCAATAAAGATCGAGCTGGTAAATTTGAAGCGGCAAATGGAGGCACTATTTTTTTAGATGAAATTGGAGATATGAGTCTTTCTGCGCAAGCTAAAGTACTCCGTGCCTTGCAAGAAAGTAAAGTACAACGCGTTGGAAGTGATAAAGACATAAAAGTTGATGTACGTGTTGTAGCCGCAACTAATAAAGACCTGAAAAAAGAAATTGAAGACAAAAAATTTCGGGAAGATTTATATCATCGCCTAGCGGTTATCTTAATTAAGGTACCTGCATTGAATGATCGTCGTGACGATATCCCTTTACTAGTAGAGCATTTCGCCAAAAAAATTGCAGCATCACAGGGTGCTGTACCTAAAAAATTTACCTCAAAAGCGGTTGCATTGCTTCAAAAATATAATTGGACAGGAAATATTAGAGAATTGCGTAATGTGGTCGAACGCTTACTTATTTTAGGTGGTGCTGAAGTTGATGAAAAAGATGTTAAAGCCTTTGCTTCGAAGTAAGATGAAAAATTTACTCGTAATAATCTTTACGCTTTTTGTCGGTAATCAGATTGGGGCGCAACATAATCCAAAAAATTGGGTGATTGGGGCACAAGCTACAAGTCCGTTTTCTGGGTTAGATTTGGCAGGGGCTACGCTACAAGTTAATTATGCTTCTAATTGCTATACTACCTTCGTTAATGAATTTACTGCTTTTAATGTTTTTGACACCCCTTACTATCAAGGAGCATCGAGTGTAACCCTCATTATCAATAATTTCGAACGGCAGCATTTTTTTCTTACAGGTGGGCTTGGATTAAGCCTTACGAAACTAAATCTTCAAAAAGAGGAGCTTGATGATGCTTTTTTTGTGTTTTCACAAGGTAACTATCACCTATCTACTGTGTTCAAAATAAGAGGCTTATTACAATTTAATAAATGGTTTTTTTGGACTTCTGAGATTAACGTTAACACGCTTGGCGATAATTTTGTAACTTTTTCTACTGGAATAAATTATGAATTGCCGCAATTGAAGGCACGAAGTCGATAATACTATGAAATCACTAAAAGCAAGCCACTCTTTTGAAATTAAAAATAGTACCACAAAACTAAATGAATTTACGGATGATGAAGCCAAAGAAAAGCTCAAAAAAGTCCGCAGTAAATTAAGCGACTTACAAGAAAAATTATATGCACACGGAAAATATTCTGTGCTTATTTGCTTACAGGGAATGGATACTTCGGGTAAAGATAGCTTGATACGCGAGGTCTTTAAAAAATTTAATACTAGCGGTATTGAAGTCCATAGTTTTAAAGTGCCAACCGAATTAGAACTGAAGCACGATTATTTATGGAGACATTATATTAAACTACCACCACGAGGAAAATTTGGTGTTTTTAATCGTACCCACTACGAAAATGTATTGGTTACTAAAGTACATCCTGAATATATTTTAGGTGAAAACATTCCTGGAATTAATGATGTATCTGATATTAATGATGATTTTTGGGCCGCTCGATATGAACAAATTCGAAACTTCGAGAAGCACTTAACAGATAATGGTACTATAGTTTTTAAATTCTTCTTGAACCTATCTAAAGATGAACAAAAACGCCGATTGATAAGACGCATTGAAAAAGAAGAAAAAAACTGGAAATTTTCGTCAAGTGATTTAAAAGAGCGTAAACTTTGGGATGAATATCAGGTGTGTTACGAAAAGGCTATTCAAGAAACTTCTACAGAAAATGCGCCTTGGTATGTAATACCTGCCGATTCTAAACCAATAGCGCGATACTTAGTAGCTAAAACAATTTTTGAAAAATTAGATACCTTCAATGACATTGAAGAACCTGAGTTAGACGAAGAAACAAAGAATAATCTTTTGGACTATTTGAAACAGTTAAATGAAGAATAAATTTACCTTCGTTTAAAAAACAAATTGCGACAATACACTAAAGAATTTTATACTAACACTACACTTGCGCTACCTGTTATAATTGGGCAAGTAGGGCAAGTGGCTGTGGGTATTGTTGACAATGTTATGGTCGGCAAACTAGGTGCGGCTTCTTTAGCCGCCGTTTCACTAGGCAATGGAATCTTTTTTGTTGTGATGTCCATAGTACTCGGCTTTTCTATGAGCATAACGCCATTAATTGCGCAGTTTCATGGAGAGAAAAACACTCATCAAGGTAGTAAAGTCGCTTCTTATGGCTTACTTACTTGTGGGATATTGGGCGTTATTTTATTTGGTGTCATAAAAGTCATCCAATTATTTATTGGCAATTTCAAGCAACCTGAAGAAGTTGTGCAAATTGCTGTTCCGTATTTAAGTGTTATTGCCGTTTCAATGATTCCGTATGCTTTATACCAAGCGTCAAAACAATTTTCTGATGGTATGTCACTCACCAAATTATCAATGATTGCTACTATGATTGGTAATGTGCTGAACATATTTTTGAACTATATCTTAATTTTTGGTAAGTGGGGAAGCCCACAATTTGGAGTAACAGGTGCGGGAATTGGAACGTTAATTTCAAGAATTGTGATGTTTCTTGCACTATTCCTTCTTATTAAAAGACAAAAAGATTTAAAGTCTTATTTCAAGAATATTAATTTCCAAAATTTTGAATGGTTTCAAGTGCAACGCTTGCTAAAACTAGGTTTTCCCATAGCATTACAATTACTGTTTGAATTTGCTTTTTTTACGATGTCTATTTTTATGGCAGGTAGTTTAAGTGTCAACGCTCAGGCTGCCAATCAAATTGCCTTAAATGTAGCTTCGCTAACTTTTATGGTGGCTGTTGGCTTTGGGGTGGCTGCGACCATTAGGGTCGGAAATCAATTGGGAAAAAAAGACATTCCAAACTTAATTCGTATTTCAAAATCAATACTCTTATTGACGGCTATAATTCAATTGATTTTTGGAATTATTTTCATTTTTGTTCGGCAATGGATACCGACACTTTATGTTGACGAATTCGAGGTAATTAGTATTGCTGCCGAATTATTATTAATTGTTGCATTGTTTCAATTAAGTGACGGATTGCAGGTAACCTTACTCGGTTCATTACGGGGGTTACTTGATGTAAAAGCCCCTACCCTAATTTTATTTATAGCTTATTGGATTATAGGGTTTCCACTTATGTATTTTCTTAGCAAAATTATTGATCTTGGAGCGCTAGGTATTTGGATAGCATTATTTACTGGGCTAAGTGTATCTGCCATTTTATTATTCTATCGCTATAGAAAACTTACTCAAAAAATTAGTTTAGAAAATTAGCCTAGAAAACTAGTATTACTGCACTAAAAATTCAACTGTAAATCCGTCGTTGTTTGTGTCACAATTATCTCCGAAGCCAATAACGTCTAAAAAATATTCTCCAGGATTCCAATCGTTCAAGTCGAGCGTTAATGAACTTGTTGTAGCATCTTGGGTTACATCATTAAATATCCATCGAAAAGACTCGTAGTTTACAGCTATATCTTGAGGGACTTCAAATTTAAAAATTCCAGATTCTTCAAAAGTATTTTCAAAACTAATATCACTACAACTTTCAGGTGCTTCAATGCTAATAAAGCTACAAGCTTCTTGTTCGGTAATACAATTAGGAATAGTCACGTTAACGCAAACCTCGAAGTCACCTTCTTCACTAAATTCAAAAATTACATCTTTGGTAACTGCTTCTTCCTGTAATTCATCATTAATAAACCATTTGTAAGTGGCGCGACTTTCTAAGCTACTAATATTGCCTACTCCACTAAGTAAATTTGCCGTGAATGTGTACGAATTTCCTTCAGAACGAACACGGCTAACCGTTGAATTTATATTGCCACAAGCCAGACTTAAACAGGTTTTAGCTAGGTCATAAAGTTCAAAATCATTTTGCAAAATAACTTCTTCTTGCCTTAGATTAAAAACTGTAATTGGGTAAGCAATTGTAAAAGCATTATTTTGCGCTACGAAAGTATTTAATTCCTCATTTAAACTGATTGTTGTAGGCACACTACTACTGTTATCGGCTATATCGCTTACTTCTAAAGTTATAGGTAATTGGATTGAAAAACAGGTGCGATTCAATTGTTGTAATATGGTAGCAACCGAAAATAATCCACAACTTTCAATAAGATTATTAAAAGTGGTTTCAGTGGCTATAGTTTCAACTGTATCATTTTTTAAAATATTGAATGGTAAATTTATACCACTAGCAAAAAAAGAAGCTGTTTGCGAATTTAAAAAGTCATTTAAACCCTCTTCATTTTCTATGCTTACTATATTATTAAAGTTAGTGGTTAATTCTATAGGAAAAACAAGCGTTGCGCAAGTTTGAGAAGTATCTAAAATAGCAGGTACTGCAAAATCTACGACAACCGAAGGCTCAGGAAAAACATCATCAAATACGTCATTTTCTTGTAAACAACCATTCAAACTAAGTGCTAAAAAGCTTAATAGTAGATAGTGATAACACTTGTAGATATGCAAATTATATAACTTCATTTGGGGTAAATTTAAGCAATATTTTGCTGCTTAATTATAGTAACGCATACACCTACTAAAACCCCACCGTTTTTTAGTAAGAATGTTTGCACTACTTTTGAAACTTGAATGCGTAACTAAATTAATAATACATGAAAGTTTTACCCAAAGATTCTATTTGTGAAGAAGCTATTTTTCAGCGCTTTTTTATGGAGCATTCGCTAGGGTTACGCAATTTTCTAATTGCAAAATTTGGAAATGCAGATGAGGCTGAAGACATGGTGCAGGATGCTTTCATTAAATTATGGAACAACTGCGGAAAAGTGGAATTCAATAAAGCAAAAAGTTATTTGTTTACTATAGCAGTTAATTTAGGAATTAGCATAAAAAGACATGAGCAGGTAAAATTTAGACATCATGATATTATAGCCAATTATTCGCGAGGGATTACCAATGAAAACCCTGAATTTGAAATGGAAAGCAAAGAGTTTTTAGAAAAATTTAAAGAAACCATTGCTAGTTTACCTGAGCGTCAACGCGAAGTATTTTTATTAAGCCGCATTGAAAAGAAAACTTATAAAGAAATTGCTGAAATGTCAGGCGTATCCGTAAAAGCTATTGAAAAGCTAATGGGTAAAGCCTTAAAAAAAGTAAAAGAACAATTAGGCGAACTTTAAAATTTACTTTAAGGTAGGGCAATTTGCACTGCTAACGTTTAATACAAAACAACTGTTATTATGAATAACAATTACGACATATATACCGACGAATTTTTAGCTAAATGGATGAGCGATGAGTTATCTGCTGAAGAAATAAAAGCTTTTGAATCGCATCCTGACTATGCTACTTATGTAAAAATGAAGGCTGCTTCAAATTCACTTAGCTTCTCTACGTTTAATAAAGAGGAAGTCTTTAAAAACATAAGACAAAAAACGAAGCCTGTGGTATCCTTAAATAATACAGGAAATACAGCGAAAGCAGCGAAAGCACCAATATGGAAATACTTGGCAACTGGTATTGCCGCAGCCGTACTTTTGCTGTTTGGATTTATTTATTCTTCTCAAAACACAATATATAAAAGCAATGCGGGCGAGCAGTTAAGTGTATCATTACCTGACCAATCAGAAGTGTTATTAAATAGCAATTCTGAAATTAGTTTCCATGAAAAGCAATGGCATACGGATCGAAAAGTAAACCTAAAAGGAGAAGCTTTTTTCAAGGTAGAAAAGGGAGAGCGTTTTTTAGTTGAATCGGCTATTGGTAAGGTACAAGTATTAGGAACACAGTTTTCTGTAAATGCTTTAGGGGAAGTATTTATTGTAAAATGTTTTGAAGGTCGTGTGGGTGTTTCTTCAGGAAATATTTATAAAGAAATTACGCCTGGAATGGCTATTCAAATTAAAAAAGATACTCCGGAAACTTGGCAATTTGAAAGAGATGCGCCTACTTGGGCTACTGACGCTATTTCAAGTTTTAGAAAAATTCCTGTAAAAGAGCTATTAATCGCCTTAAAAAGACAATATCAAATAACTATTGAAGGTGCTGAAAACTTAAATCAAAATGAAGAATTTACGGGTAGCTTTTCAAATACAAA
>JAHDEF010000060.1:0-3549 GCA_020628975.1 Aquimarina sp.
ACAGGCTTCGACTAACGCTCAGCCTTCGTTTATGATACTTTTTAGACAGCCTCTTTAGTGAAATTGTATAACTTAACGTAAACAATACCAAGGATTGATTAAGCATTATCCGTTGTCGAATCTTTTTTCTTCTGAGTTATTGAACTCCTTTCTAACGAAGGTTGATTTGGCTTTTTTGTCGGCTGATTTAAATTAGATAATGGTTTCGTGGTTTCTGATCTTTTAAATTTTCTTTCCATAATTTTTAAATTTGTGTTAAGTATCTATGCTACCTAACAGATTTGAATTTGTATTACAATGCCTCTAAGGCTTCTAGCTTTTCTAAATATAATTTATTGACTAGAACGCCAATAATTGCTACGAGTGGAACAGCTAAAATAACGCCTAAAACTCCCGTAAAAACACCTAGAATAACCTGTGCAATAAGTATTAATGCAAAAGGAAATGAAATCATTTCTTTTTGAATGAGCGGTGTTATTATATTACTTTCTATAGCTTGAATTGCTGCATACAAGCCGACCACATATATTGCTGTCGTGGGACTTTGCGTAAATGCTAATAAAAAGGCTGGTATTAACGATAATATGGGTCCGAAATTGGGAATAAAAGTAATGAGTGTAGCAAATAGAGCTAAACTTAAGGCTAAAGGAATATCTAAAATGAGTAATCCAATTCCCGTAAGTAAGCCTACAATAAGCATTGAAAATACTTTACCTAATAGCCAACGACTTAATGTATGCCCTATACTATCAATAACTTCTTGAACCTTGGCTCGTTTTGATTTAGGAAAAAAACGTAAAATTCCCTTTACATATACATAAGGCTGCGCCAGAAAAAACAAACTCAAAAAGAAAATGATATATAAATCGGCGACTCCGCCTAGAAAGGAGCTAAAGAATGAAGAGATTTGATCTCCTCCGCTTCCTAACTTTTCTGGTACTTTATTAATTTGATTAACGATCCATTTACCAATATCATTTTGATTTAATTGATTTTTGGTCGATTCAAAAGCTTGAGGTAATTGCTCTTGCAACTCCCCAACTTGACTGGATACTCGCGGGAATAGCCCTATACCCACCAAACAAAAAACAACAAAAAACAGCGTAATCGTTGTGATTAAACACCATTTTTCGGATAAGCTAATTTTTGTAGCCATTTTTTTTGCAATGCCTCGAAAAAAAATGGCTATTAAAACTGAAGCTAATATGAGTAATAGAACTTTGAAGGCTTTTAAAATCAATAAAACAGTAAATAGTAAACTGATAACCAGTATCGACGTATTGAACAACTTCTTATTGTACCAGGTATTATTTACTTGATCTTCCATATTTTCTATAAATAAAAATTAATAAATACGGACAGTCGATAGATTTTCTAGCCTTGTGTGTAATATCGATTTATAATATATTAATCAAATACACACTAAATAGGCTTATGGTAACTACCACTGCCATACTAAATAAGAGAAATATCTTGAAGGGTAATATTAATTCATTAAAAAATCTCATAGCTATCTCAATTTAACAGTTGACTTGTATTAATTTGTAGCGTCTTTCACCGCATCCTTAGTTGATTCGTAACCATCTTCGATGGCATCACCAGCATCATCTGCGGCGTCATCAATTGCATCTCCAGCTTCTTCCAATGAAGATTCAATTTTTTCACCTGTAGTTTTTTTCTCTCTACAACTAGTTGTAAATGAAAGCGTAAAACCTGATAATGCGATAATTGTGATTATTTTTTTCATGATTTTTGTTTTAAATGTTAAACAATACTGTAATTAACAATACAAAGATGCTTTCAATATGCAGATCTAATGAACTCAATAAACATTTATATTAACTACAACCGTTTTAACTAATTTTTTAGAGATTACGTAAAACTAAATAGCGAACTTTATAAACAATTCTTAAAATGAATTATGGCTAAAAGCATACAAATAGGAAACGTAAAAGCAAAACATGTTATAGAAGGTTTAGCAGAAGCTTTTAGTAACAGCAAATACTGTAAAGATCACCATCAGTATACTATGAAAATTGACGAAGCTTATGGGCAAGGCTACATCAAAGCCTTTAAATTAGATTATGGAGTCACTGCCTACGAAACGGATTGCCTATTCCACGAGGACGTAGAAATTGTAATTGAAAGAGGGAACATACATGTTTTGAAGTTTTTATTTTGTATGGATAATCACCTACACCATAAATTTTCTGATGATAAAGAATACACAACCATTTCTAGATTGGAAAATCTTATTATGGCCGATAGCCCCACGAATACACATCAGTTTATTTTTCCTGCCGATACTTCATTGTGCCTATTTGTTATTGATATAAACCGAAAATTATTTGAAGAAAAAATTGAGTCATTCATTGAAGAAATGCCCGACGAATTGCTGGAGTTGTTTCGCGACGTAAATGGAATTAATAACTTCATTTATAAAAATTTTTACAGCCTAGAAATTGCCAAGTGTATTAATGATTTTAAAGAATGTGATCATACCGATTTTGTAAATAAGGTTTTCTTGGAAGGAAAAGTATATGAAATTCTTGCTGAAACATTACGGCAATACTTGGATGATAAAAATGAGCCTGATAAAAAAAATATAATTCGCCAAGCCACAAAAGAGCGAGTAAATAAAGCCATACAAATTATCGAGGACGAAATTGACCAAATGGACAATATTGCTGAACTTGCCAAACGCGTTAACTTAAACCCTAACACACTTCAAAAAGCTTTTAAAACCATTTACGACACTTCCGTAAATGAATTTATTAGAAATTACCGTATTGAAAAAGCCAAAAAACTAATAGAAAATACAGAGGCGAATATTACTGAAATAGCCTATCAAATAGGTATTAATTCTCGAAGCTATTTTTCTAAATTATTTAAAGATTATTACGGTATGTCTCCAAAAAAATATGCTGAACAATATCGTAATGGAAGTAAAAACGAGAAGGATCAAAAAAGCGCCTAGTTGTACTTGTTTAATTTTAATAAATTTTAACTAAACAAAATCAGTTCAAATCTGTTACTAATAGTACCAATACTGTTAATTGCTTAGCGCAAAAACTAATTTCTTTGCATAAATCGTAAAAATACTGTAGCGAATTTGTGTTGAGAATGCGAGAAATTGAAATAATAGGTACAGATAGTATAGACATTTTAAAATTACTAAACGAAAAATTGAACGGTAACATTACCGAACAGTGGGGCGAGTATGTTTCTGAATTTGATAATGAAGCGGGAAATGGATTCGTACGCGCTTTTTCATTTGACTGGGGTGTTTCGCTTATCGATTTTGATGTTGAATTATCAGAAGAAATACGTTTAAACTTTAATATCGGGGATGTAAATCCACTTGCTTTCATATTTGTTTCTGAAGGCTTTTTAAAGTACCATTCTACTGAGAAAGAAAATTCTTCTAGAATTAGTTGTTTTCAAAATATTATAATAGCTAGTGACCAAAATAGTAAGGAAGCTTTTATTTTTCCTAAAAACGAACGTTTAAAAGTCAATTTTATCTTTATTGTTAAAAAAGAATATGCT
>JAHDEF010000060.1:3559-9138 GCA_020628975.1 Aquimarina sp.
ATCTTATCTAAATCCAAAATTGCACAAAGCTTTTGCAGGTGGAAGCAACGAAAATCCATTTAGACATTATGGCAATTTTAATTTGAAAATTGCTGACCAAATAAGATCCTTAAATGAAAATTCAGACTCAGGAATCGTACGTAGTTTAACTATGGAAGGACAATTAAATTTAATCCTTGCGATGCAAATTTTAGAACACCATAACTACGAACGGGGCGAAATACTTCCTGAGTCTATTTCTAAAGATGATATTCGAAAAATTAATCAGCTTACTAACTACATTATCGACAATATTTCGGAATCGCTTCACGTAAATACTTTGGCTTTACATGTAGGCATGAACGTTAAGAAATTACAAACGGGGTTTCGGGTGTTATTTTCCAAATCCGTCAACGAATATGTTCGCGAACTTAAATTAGAAATAGCTAGAGATTTAATAAGAAATAGCGATTATTCTATTTCCGAAATTGTTTATCAAATAGGATTGAAAAGCAGGAGTTATTTTTCTAAAATTTTCTCGGAAAAATATGGTATTCTACCCACAGAATATCGCAAAATGAATAAAGGTTCAGATGATACAACTGATACTGATTTGAACAAAAAACCTTAAATAGGGTTTGCGTTAACAATATTAGTTAATCCATTAAACATAACTTGGTAATAGTCGCAACTTAGCAGTATTAATCATTAAAATTAAATATTATGTTAGGTTGGACAATCACTTTTATCGTATTAGCTGTAATAGCTGGAGTTTTAGGATTCGGAGGAATCGCAGCTGGGGCAGCAACAATAGCTAAAATTTGTTTTTTCTTGTTTTTAGTACTTTTTGTTGTGTCTTTATTAAGAGGAAGAAGGTTATAGTTATAAAAAATTACACCGATAAACGACTGTCTAAATTTTATTATATATCATTCCCGCTACAATATTTACAATTTGTAACATATCAAATTTTGAATTGTGGTTAAGATTAAAATAAAACTTTAGACAGTTTTTTATACCGCCAAATCATCTCTTTCTTCACGGTATTTTGTTTTTTTATTGCGCTTATTAATATTATGAAGCAACGCAAAACCAAATGTAAGTACACCTACCCTACCCACAAACATCAATAAAATAATACTGATTTTTCCCGCAAAACTTAAGCTTGATGTTACCCCTAAACTTAAACCTACAGTTCCTAAAGCAGAGGCTACTTCAAATAGAATTTCTTTGTATTCAAATGACTCTGTAAACGCCAACACAAAAGTTCCTATAAAAATTAAACTTGTATATAATACAAATGTTGATGTAGCAACATACAATCTTTTAAAGGGTATTTTGTTTTTTAAGAAAGTAATCTTTCTTCTTCCTAATAATCTACTTTTTAAAATAGCTAGCATAGCCGTAAAAGTGGTTATTTTTAATCCTCCTGCGGTACCCGATGGGGAAGCCCTAATAAACATTAAAAAAATGGTCAATAAAATTATAGGTAACGATAATACGCTTATATCAATGGTATTCATACCTACAGTGGTCATTGTCGTCATTGCTTGAAAAAAAGAGGCTAAAACATCAATACCTGAAGCTGAGCGACTATTCTCTGTAGCGTATATCAACAATGTCCCCAAACATAATAGCAGTAAAAAACCGTACAATATAATTTTTGTAGTAAAACATAGTTTATTGGACTTTTTGGTGATTCGATACCACAAATCAGTAATAACAATAAATCCAAGGGAGCCTGCTATAGCAAGTGTTGAAATGGTAAAATTGATCAAAACATGATCTTTGAAATTCACTAAACTATTGTCAAATAGACTAAAACCTGCCGTACAAAAAGAAGAAACGCTATGAAAAAAGGCAAACCATAATCCCTTCCATCCTGTAATGCCTTTTTGATAAAATCCTATAAATAGAAATAACGTACCCAAAACTTCCATAATTACGGTAAAACGAATAATATTCTGAATAAAATCACGAATACGAATTGTTTTAGGTAATGTGAATTCTGCAGAAATTATTTTTTGATGCCAGTGTGTTATATTTTTTGTTGTTAGTAATAAAAAATATATGGTTAAGGTCATATAGCCTATCCCCCTATTTGAAAAAGTGATAAAATAATCAACTGACCAAAAAAGGTATAGTTTTCAAAAATATTAATGGTCACCAATCCTGTGGTAGAAACTGCCGATACTGCGGTAAACAAATTATCAATCACAGGTACTGGGTTTTTATGAAACCAAGGCAGCAGCAGCAATATAAAACCTAATAAAACGTATAAGAAAAATCCCCAAACTAAATTTGCTTGAGGGCTTTGTCCTATTTGAAATTTTATATAAAACCGTTTAAATTTATCTAACATGGCTACAAAATAACAAAGCTTTTTCGCCTAAAAGACGAAAAAGCTTTAACTAACTACAACTACCTAATATTAATATGTTTTAAATTCTTCCACATAGAAAAAATCATTATCACTAGCATCAGTCATGTAAAATCCTGCTTTTGTGATCGGGCTTGACGTATCTCCATTAAATTTTACAACCACATCGTTTCCCATAGGGCGTACTTGGATTTTATCTTCATAATTTTTCATATATCTGATGACCATCATTTTATCGTAATAAGAATCTTTGTCATTATCAATGTAGATTTCTTTTTCTACAAAAGCGGGCATAATTACACGATCTTGGTTTAATTTCCCTTTGTCTTCTTCTTCGAAAGCAAACTTGTACGAACGACGCTCTACCACTTTCATACGATATGGTGTTTCAGCTCCATCTGTAGTTTCAAAAGTCACTTTTTTGGTCGCAGTCATTTTATCATGCTCTATATTAGACACGTTTTGGGAAAATGCGGTACTTCCTATTAATACTATTGCTAATGCACTTATTTTTTTTAAAATATTCATATGTATATTTTTTTTAAGATTAATAACTATTTCAAAGATAAGGGCATAGCTAAACGCAAGTTTGCTGTATGAATTGAATTGTTGCCGTATATGCTGTAATATGTACTTAGAAGAACTAATCCTAAAGAAAAATAGAAGAAGATGAAGGATCAACTCGAAAAGTCGAAGGAAATTCTGTTTAGTTTGTGTGTCACTCCGCAAATTTTAAAAAAAATTATAGTGTAGTCTCTTTCACTAGGAATTGTTAATCATTCTTTTAAATAGAAAATAATAAATTTAATTTAGGGGATTTCTACCCATATGGAAATGATGATAACTTTATTTGTCCGAAACTTTTAGGGATGATACAATAAGAAGATGAAGAAAAATATTTAAAGACTCGAATCAAAAAAACACATAACCGCATTTAGCTCATATTTCGAAAAGGTAAAACCCACACCTCAACTAAAATAGAAATCTTAAATAGTTACCTTAGCTTAAATTTCACAATGTATCTGGGATAGTATTGTAAAAAGCAGGGCTTAATTTTTCTATTTCAGGAACTTTAAGTTTTACAAATTCTCGATGAAGTGGAAAAGTTGTAAATTCTAACGTAGGTGCTTTTGAAGCTTCTTCTAAAAAATTAGGATCGGTTTTTTTCTGTAACCAATCATTAATTTGCGATTTTCGAATAACAATAGGAATAAACGCATTGACATTATTTAAATGTCTAAATTGAGAAATTGCAGGCTTTCTTACTAAAGCAAATGTATGAAAACCATCGGCTGTAGTATTGTACAATCCAGCAACTGCAAACGGTTTTTTATCGTGCCTTTGCACTAAATACGGGAATAATTTTCCTTCGCATATATGGTGTACAAAATAACCTGTTATTAAAGCTACACATCTTCTGTTGTTTACTACACTTTTTAGTAAAGGGTGGCTGTGCATGTTTTTATAGTCAACATACAATAGCTTCGAAACAAATTGATAACTTTTCCAGCTATCTTCATACTCATGCGGTAATACACCCCAAATTCCGTAATCAATAGCTTTTGTATTTTCAGAAAGTATAACGGGAAGTGTTAGTTCCTTTAACCCGCTAACAATTGGGCGAGTTTTGTATACATTCGGGTACTTGAATGGGATATCAAACGTTTCTTCAATCAATATTCTATCTGCGGTAATTGATATCATAGTATCTGTTTATTTCAATCAAAATGCCTGACTAGTACTTTTCCTAGTTCAAACGCTGATTGTGGATTTTGCCCCGTAATTAAACGTCTATCTTCAACTACATTGGGCTTAAAGGTTACGCTTTTAACCATTATTGCGCCTTTGTTTTTTAATTCGTTTTCTAATAAAAAAGGAACTATCGTATCTAATTCAACCGCTTTTTCTTCTTTATTGGTAAAAGCAGCTACTTGTTTTCCCTTTAATTAAATGATCGCCATTAGGCAGTTTTATAGGTAATAGTCCTGCTGGACCATGACATACTGCTGAGACGATACCGCCTTTATCGTATATCTTGGTGGCTATATTGGCTATAGCTGTATCTATAGCAATATCCCACATGGCACCGTGTCCACCTACATAGTGTATGGCTTTGTAATTAGCCGCTACTATTTGTGATGGTGTATGAGTGTTTTTTATTTTTTCTTTATATGTTGCTGAATTCCAAAATAAGGCATTGATGGTGTCATTTAAATCAAATGATTTGGGATCAATTGGTGCATTACCACCATTAGGACTCACAAAATCTACCGAAACTCCAGCTTTATTTAAGGTGTACCAAGGGTGCGTTACTTCACTTAAATAATAACCTGTTGGCTTACCTGTTTCCCCCAATTGATTATGACTTGTGAGAACAAATAGCACTTTTGGTGCTGGTTTTGTACAACTGCTAAAACCAAGCACCAAAAATGTTATTATTGAAAAAACATATAATCTCATGATTATGATTTTTCTTCTTGTAAAGTCGCTACTTCATAATCCGTGTATCCTTCTGCACCTGGAGTATAAAAGGTATCGGTATCAGGCGGTGTCAACTCTACGTCATTTTTAAATCGTTCCACCAAATCAGGATTCGAAATAAATGGGCGACCTACGTAAACTAAATCAGCACCTTGCTTCAAAATCGCAAACGCATCGTCGGTACTTTTTACATTTCCTCCTGAAATTACCGTTCCTCCAAAATAATTTTTTATAGTAGCTAATATGTTCGTCTTAAAATCTGGAGCGTCAAATGCATTTCGTTGATCCACTACATGAATATAAGCTACACCTAAAGCTTTTAATTTTTCAGCTAAATATGAAAATTGCATTTCTACTTCATCGTGATAAGGCTCTAAGTCATTAAAAGCACCATAAGGCGAAAATCGAATTCCTACCTTATCAGCTCCTATAACATCCACTACTTTTTCAGCAATTTCTAAAACAAAACGACATCTGTTTTCAACGTTACCTCCATAATTATCTTCTCTAAGATTTGATTTAGGATTTAAAAATTGGTTTAGTAAATACCCGTTCGCCGAGTGCAATTCAATACCATCTACACTAGCGTTTTCAACCAATATTTTAGCTGCATTTACAAACTCATTTTGAGTTTCTTCAATATCTGCTAAAGTCATAGCTCTTGGCGTATCGAGCTTTACCATACCATCATTATCTGTAAACATTTCTCCTTCTGCTAATACTGCCGATGGAGCAATTG
>JAHDEF010000060.1:9175-9417 GCA_020628975.1 Aquimarina sp.
TCCGCAATGCATTAACTGTACAAATACTTTCGAACCTTCTGCGTGTATGGCATTAGTAACTTTTTTCCAGCCTTCTGTTTGTGACGGATTAAAAGCTCCTGGTATTCTTGGATATCCCAATCCATTTGGCGAAGGTGACGTTCCTTCAGTTATAATTAATCCTGCCGAGGCTCTTTGGGCGTAATATTTAGCCATTAAATCGTTAGGGATGTTATCGATAGCTCTTGAACGCGTCATCGGCG
>JAHDEF010000061.1 GCA_020628975.1 Aquimarina sp.
TAACTAAATTATATGCATAATTTTTATCAGTCCCCAAGAATAATACTTGATCCCATAAACTGCACATAGATTTTATGGGGGATCAACGGGGATCAAAGTTGTGGAGCGTTAAATATTAATTAATTTTGAAAATATAGAATTAGTTTTCGTCACCCCACACTTGTTGTGGATCTCATCAAGAATTTTAATTAAACTGTGTAAACATATTTAATGAGATCCTGATTTTTATCAGGATGCTAGCCCCCAAGTTTTAAACTTGAGTAAAATAAACCTACAAGGTCAAAAAAGACCTTGCAGGATGTTCCATAATTATTCTGGTTGATACTATGTTAACGTAAGGCTGATCCAAAAAAATCCTGATTTTTTCTTAAAATCAGGATTTTTTGATAGACATAATTTTATAACTAGAAAACAAGCTCTTTTACTTTCTCTTGAACCTTTTCGGTAATATTTGCAGGAAAAGAACGATCGCCCATAAAAATATCGGCCATAGCCTCACTAAAGCGCTGCCCATACTTTTTCAATAGTACATTTCGCACGGTTTTATGTTTGTAAAACCATTTTGATAATTTTAAAGAAGTAAGCAATTCTGGTACTAACTTCTCGTTTATTTTGCTTAAGTATAAACTTTCTGTTTTCTTTAAATCTAATGCTGCTTCAATAATCGCTTCTGCTACTAAATTACCGCTGTAAATAGCATTAGAAATTCCTTCTGCTGTAATTGGATCAGCAAAACCGGCTGCATCACCTATCAAAAAGACGTTCCGTTTTACAAAACCGTCTGTTCTTGGTGAAACAGGAATTTGAAAGCCGTGTTTACTTATACTCTTAATATCTTTTATTCCTAACTTTTCAATATAGTTTTGGCAAAGTTCATGCAAGTTTAATTTTTTCTTTTGAAACACCCCTACCCCTATGGATAAATGGTTTTTCTTAGGAAAATTCCATGCATAACCCGCTGGTACAGCATCAATATCGAATCTTACTTCATTAGAAAATTTAGCATATTCTTCATCACTTACCTCAACTTCATATTCTAGAGCAGGAATCATGGTACGGGTTTCTTCTTTCCAACCTGCCATTTTGGCGATAGGGCTATAAGCACCGTCGGCTGCAATGATACATTTCGCTGCTACTTCTTCTCCTGTCGTTATTATTGATGTAGTACCATTATCATTAAATACTAATTCTTTAACTTCTGTTCCTTCTAATAATGTAATACCGAATTCTTTTGCCTTTTGTATTATTAGGTGATCGAATGAATCGCGCATAATCATACTTATTATAGGCTGCTCACGTTCTGTACGAAAGTGCAATTTCTTCCCTAAATAAATATCTACGGTATGAAATTCTTTTTCAACAACTTCTGAAATATCAAAAGACATATTTTTTCTTCCGCGGTATACAAAACCTCCACCACATACTTTATAACGTGGTAGTGTTGCTTTTTCTATTACTACGGTAGAAAATCCTGCTTTAGCCAATTTTAGGGCTGCAGAGGCTCCTGAAGGACCACTTCCTACAATTGCTACATCAAACTTCAGCATACTTCAAAATTTTTGGGAAAATTAAGTAAATTATAGCTTTTAAACAGCTGTTCGTATTATAATATTTGATCACTACGTTGCCTTTACCGTAATAACATCGGCTAGCTTTGTGGTGTATTTGGGAGATAAACGCTGTTGACGCATTTTCCAAGTGCGATCTAAATCTTGACTAGCCAGCTTTAATTTATTGCCTCCTATCTTTTTATTAAGCGTATCGATAGCTTTCATTAAAGGCTTGTGACGCGTGTCTGAATTTGTGAATAAATTCATTTGCGTATTTTCTTCTGGTGTAAGTTCCATTACAATAACTCCAGCTTTTTTGTAGCTATAGCCTTCTTTAAAAATACGCTTTAAGCCTTGCGCTGCAAACTTTGCTAATTCAATGTCTGAGTTCGTTGTATATGGAAATGTTACTACCGTACTACCATAATAAGGTAACTCGCCTTTTTTATGCTTATTTGTTTTTACAAATACTAGCATTGCATGACAACAAGATTTCTGTTTACGCAATTTAAGACCACAAATTGCAGCAAACGTAATTACACGTTCCTTTATATATTCATAATCTTTATAATCATAATCGAAAGAACGCGTGGTAGCTATATGCTTTTTGTCAACATAGTCTTTATCCAAATCTAAGGTGGGTTTACCTTCTAAATCTCTTTTTAGTCTTAAGCCAACGATAGACATATTTTTTCGTGTCCATTCATCGCTTAATTGTGTGAAATCGAATGCTTTTTTCACATGCATTGCCGCTAAGCGCTTTTGATTACCTTTACCTACGCCCCATATATTTTCTACTGGTAACCATTTTAAAGCTTTAATGCGTTTTTCTTCAGTATCTATAATATGTACTCCTGTGGTTTGCTTTCGGTATTTTTTGGCAATGGTATTCGCTACTTTTGCTAGGGCTTTGGTAGGTGCTAAACCTATACTTATAGGAATCCCTGTGGCGCGTGTTACGGTTTTTCGAATTTCAATCATGTATGCTTCTACATCTTTGTAAGTATCAAAGTTTTCAAATTTTAAGAATGCTTCGTCAATACTATAATTTTCTACTTGATCAGTAAATGTGCGTAGTATTTTAATAACTCTACCGCTCATATCGCCATATAAAGCATAGTTGGATGAAAATATGTGAATACCCTTTTGCTGAAACTCTTTTTCATATTTAAATGCAGGTGCCCCCATTGGGATTCCTAATGCTTTTGCTTCGTCGCTACGAGCAATCACACAGCCATCATTATTCGATAATACAGCAATAGGCTTGCCTACCAAATCGGGGCGAAAAACACGCTCGCATGAGGCATAAAAGTTATTACAATCAACTAATGCATACATATTAAAATGATTTTATGGTATGTTTTACTATACCCCAAACTAAAAAATCATTGTCTTCGGTGACTTTTATAGGCTGATATTTTTCGTTGGCAGGAATTAACCAACAACAGTCCTTTTCTATTTTTATTTTTTTTAAGGTAAACTCTCCATCAACATAACAAACTGCAATATTTCCATTCTGAGGAATAGCACTTTTATCGACAATTAGTAAATCGCCATCATCAATACCAATATCTTTCATTGAGTCACCTGCTACTCTACAAAAAAAGGTCGACGATGGATGCTCAATAAACTCTTTATTAAGATCAATCGCATTTTCTTCAAAATCACTTGCTGGAGAAGGGAAACCTGCTTTAACACTTGTACTTACTAATGAAAAAGAAGCTGCATCTGTTTTTTTAGATGCCGATCGAATATTTATTATTTGTGTTTCTTCTTTCTTTTGCATTTCTGTATCTGTTTCATTTATACGATTTACTGATAAGAATTTCGTATAAATATGCTGAATTATTTTTTGCTAGTCTAAGGCAAAAAAACCAATCGCAGCCTAAGTTACGGTTGCTTTTTCAACGAAAGAATAGTGAAAAAGAAACGGCCGATAGGTGAAATTTTTGTTAGTAAATCGTATTAGAGCCAAAAAAACACTTTTACTAAATGCAAAAGTGTTTATATTCCTTTTCTATATTATGATAGTTTATTCTACTGCTTCAAAATTACGCGTTTTGAAGTAAGTATATATTTTAAACACTCCCCAAACAATAATGGCAACTGCCATGGCAATTCTCCATTTTGGCATAGCTGTACCGCTTAATATTTGATAAAAACGAAATCCGCCAAGTACTATAAAAAGCAATCCCCATATTAAATCAGATGAGCGATGTGGGGAAGTCTGTGGTGTTTCCATAGACATAAATATTTTCAATTGTATAACTCAAAGATACGAATTCTAGGCGTTAAAGTACTTACTATTCCAGATCGCCGTATTAAAATTCTTACCTTTCATAAAGGCATAATAAATAACAATAGCTACTACTGATTTAAACATAAATAAAAATTCTAAAAAGAAACCCATTGTTGCATTTTGAGCAGGGAAAAACATGCCATCGGGTATCAATAACGTAACTAAAAGGCTAACCCCTAAACACAGTACGGCTAAATTTTCAAAACTTTTAAAGCACCAAGCCCATGCTTTACGATACCAAGCCAAATCATTACCCCATTTGTGTACAAAATAATAGTAGTCTTTTTTTATTGGAATAAATAAAAGAGGGTCATCGGCATTACTCAACTTAAACAATTTTGAAGGAGCCATAATCTTAAATCCTCGGTATGAAGTATTATGCACACGTTCTAAATCTTTAACTTTTGAAATAGCCTCTTGCGGAATATCTCCTTTAAAATAATGTGAACTTAAAAAACGAAGCCGATAATTCACACAAATTTTTTCGATATCGTCAATATGAAAAATACAATCTTGATCTAGTTTTGAACTGTCGAAACGATTCGAAACTATATTTGAAGGTTTTTCCTTTAAGCGGGATAGGATAGAAATATCTGATAGATACTGGTCTACCCAAATTTCTTCTAAGAAGTTATTTAACTCGTTAGTGGTTGGTACTTCTCTACCCTCTCGTAACTTTTCTTCTATATTCAAATTTCGCCAACTCATACCTTATCTATTTATCATAAAGTTACGTTAGGAATTCGCATTACAAAAGTTAAAAAATGATATAAAAAAACTACCTGCAAAATATCTAATATGCTATTGTATATAGCTAGCTAAAGATGTGTTTTGTAGGTAGTTTTTAGTATGTGAAAAAAGTAAATTATCACCTTAACTCGGCACTCAGTTCTGTTTCAAAAGCTTTTTGGAATTTACTCATAACCTTATCAACTTGTTTATCTGTTAAGGTTTTGTGAGCATCTTGAAAAGTGAAACTTACCGCATATGATTTTTTGCCTTCTGGTAGTTTATCGCCTTCATACACATCAAATAAACTAACTTCTTTTAAAATTTTCTTTTCATTCTTAAAAGCCAATTCGTGTATTTGCTGGTAGTTAATTTGGGTATCTAACAATAACGCAAAATCACGACGAACTGCTTGAAATTTTGGAATATCTGAAACTACAATGTTTTTCCCTTTCAACTGACCTGCTATAGCTTCCCATTGAAAATCAGCAAATAAAACCGATTGACTAATACCAAAAGCTTTTGCGATTTTAGGATTTACTACCCCAAATTCAACTAAAGTTTTGTTGCCTTGCTGTAGTGCCAAACCTTCAGAAAACAAGCTTGAATTTACTGGCGATTCTTTTAGACGCTTTATACCTAAACGACCTAAAATATTATTAACTACACCTTTCAGGTAGAAAAAATTGCTGGGTTGCGAAGCTAAACTCCATGATTCGGGAGATTGATTTCCGGTAACGAAAACACTTAAATGTTTTATTTCGCTGTTCCCCGATTCCGTTTTATGATAGGTTTTACCAAATTCGAATAACTTTAAATCAGCATTCTTTCTATTAATATTATAATTTACCGCTTCTAAGCCTGAAAACAATAATGACTGACGCATTACCGACAAATCAGCACTTAGTGGATTTAACATAGTTACATTAGCTTCTTCTTTAAGTTCTTCTACTAGCGCTATGTATTTTGGCGTCGTTAGCGAGTTAGACATAATTTCATTGAAACCTTGCCCCACTAATTGCTCTGCTATTTTATTTTGAATTTGGTAATCCTCTACTCTATTAACACTTGCTATAGAAGCGTTTAATTTTGAGGTAAAACCAATATTATTATAACCGTAAACACGTAAAATTTCTTCAATAACATCAGCTTCGCGCTGTACATCGTTTCTATAAGCTGGAATGGTTAATCCTAAACCTTTTTCGGTAACGCTGTTTATTTTTATTTCTAAAGAAGTAAGAATATTTTTGATAGTTTCGCGAGGTAACTCTTCTCCTATCAATTTTGCTGTATTTTCAAAAGAAAGAAATACTTGAAAATCTTCTATCTTTTTAGGATATAAATCTAAAATATCACTAGCTAGCGTACCACCTGCAATTTCTTGAATCATTAAGGCGGCACGTTTCAAAGCGTATTTGGTATGGTTAGGATCGATACCTCTTTCAAATCGAAATGAAGCATCCGTATTTAACCCATGGCGCTTAGCTGTTTTACGAATATTTACTGGGTTGAAATACGCACTTTCTAAAAAGATTTGACTGGTATTTGCTGTAACACCTGATTGTTCTCCACCTAAAACGCCAGCAATACACATAGGTGTGTCGCCATCACATATAACGATATCATCTTTATGTAATTCTCTTTCTACCCCATCTAGCGTTATAAACTTTGTTCCTGCTGTAGCTGTTTTAACTTCAACCTTACCTGTTTTTATACTAGTAGCATCGAAAGCGTGTAGGGGTTGCCCTAATTCGTGCATTACATAATTTGTGATATCGACTACATTGTTTTTTGGCGTTAAACCAATGTCTTTTAATCTGTTTTTAATCCAGTCTGGAGATTCTGTTACCGTTACCCCAGTTAAGCTAACACCACAATAACGTGGTATTAGATCATAATCATCGACCTCAATATCTATTTTCAGTGTACGTGAATCTACATGCCAGCTACTTACCGAAGGACTTATTAACTCTAAGTTTACCCCTTGTTGCAACAGTCCTGCTTTTAGATCGCGTGCTGTTCCGAAATGACTCATAGCATCGGCACGATTGGGCGTAAGTCCGATTTCAAAAACAAGATCACTTTCTACATCAAAAACTTCAGCTAAAGGAGTGCCTACCGCTAAGGAAGTATCTAAAACCATAATACCTTCATGACTTTCCCCTAAGCCAAGTTCATCTTCGGCACAAATCATCCCAAAGCTTTCTTCGCCACGAATTTTTCCTTTCTTAATCTTAAATGAAGTTCCATCGTCCGCAAAAAGTTCGGTGCCAATAGTAGCCACAGCCACTTTTTGACCTGCTGCAACATTTGGCGCACCGCATACAATTTGCACAGGGCTTTCTTCTCCTAAATCAACTTTAGTTACCCTAAGCTTATCTGCATTTTCATGAGGTACACATTCTAAAACATGCCCTACGACCACACCTTTCAGTCCGCCTTTTATACTTTCGAAAGCTTGAATCCCTTCTACTTCCAGACCTAAGTCTGTTAATAATTCTCCTGTTTTTTCTGCTTCCCAGTCTAAATTAACAAACTGCTTTAACCAATTGTATGAAATCTTCACGCTATTGTCTTATTTTATGATAAAAGTTCAATTCCCACCTTAGCTTTTTAAGGATGAATCAACTTATCGCTTATTAAAAAAGTGAGCCGCAAATATAATAATACCCATTGGAAAATAGCCACTATCAATCTTTCAGTTTTAAGATATAAATTTTGAATAGTTTTTAATAATTCTAAATAATTTATACGATATTATTTCTTGATAAAGCAAAGCTTGTAGTTGTGTAATAACTAATTTTGCTCAACAAATTTTTTGGCATGAATAAAGGATTATATATTGCTACAGGTGAATCAAATAGCGGAAAGTCAATTGTAGTTTTAGGGCTTATGCGTACCTTTTTAGGGAGAAACCCTAGAGTAGGATATTTTAGACCTATCATAGATGATTTTGATGCTGGGCAAATCGATAACCATATCAATACCGTTTTGACCCATTTTGATTTAGATATATCTTTTGAAGAAGCCTACGGATTTACCCGATCACAAGTACTAGAAAAATACAATACGGGGAAAGAAGGAGAAATGTTTGATGCTCTTATTCAAAAATTCAAAAAGTTAGAAGAACGTTTTGATTTTATTGTCGTCGAGGGAACCGATTTTTCAGACCAGCACAGTATTATAGAATTTGATATCAACGTGCTTATTTGTAAAAACTTTGGTATACCTGCTATTATCGTATCCAATGGACAGCATAAAAGTTTAAACGAAATTACAGGAACTTTAAAACTTGCATACGATACTTTTAAAGTTAAAGAAGTCGAAGTATCGGCTGTGGTAGCCAATAAAGTTGCCGAAACAAATATTGATGCTGTTAAAGATCGTTTAGATTTTATTCTAGGTGATAAGGCTGAAACGGTTGTGATTCCTGAAATAAAAACATTAAAAAGTCCTACCGTAAAAGAAATTTGTCAATATTTAGGAGGAAAAGTTCTTTTTGGAGATGCTTATTTAAATAATCCCGCTGAAAATTTTGGAGTTGGTGCCATGCAGCTTCACAACTATTTAAATCACTTGAAAGAAAATAGCTTGGTGATTACACCTGGTGATCGATCGGATATTATTCTTGGAGCACTCCAAGCGAGTATTTCTTCCAATTATTCAAAAATTTCAGGTATAGTTCTAACGGGAGGAATAATCCCTGAAGATTCTATTATGAAACTAATTGAAGGGGTAAAATTAAGTTTACCTATTATTTCTGTAGAAAAAGGAACGTTTGAGGTGACCAATAAAATTGGAAATATCAATTCTAAAATTTATGCTGATAATTCTCAGAAAATAAATACTTCTATAGCTACTTTCGAAAAGTATGTTAATACCGATCGCCTTGCTGAACGTTTAATTACGTTTGAAAATACCTTATTAACGCCTAGAATGTTTCAGTATAATTTATTGAAACGTGCGCAAACCACAAAAAAACATATTGTATTGCCCGAGGGTTATGACGATCGTATCATTCTTGCCGCTGCTCGATTGATTGATGTTGATGTAGTTGCTATTACATTACTTGGTGATCCTACTAAAATATTACAAAAGGCATCTAAATTAGGGGTTTTAACCAATATTGAAAAGGCCAATATTATTGACCCAATTTCTTACGAGCTTTTCGACGATTACGCTACTACTTTTTATGAATTAAGAAAACATAAAAATGTAAATATGGATATGGCTCGTGATTTTATGAGTGATGTTTCCTATTTCGGCACCATGATGATATATAAAGGACATGCTGACGGAATGGTTTCAGGTGCTGTAAATACTACACAACATACTATACGACCGGCCTTACAATTCATTAAAACCAAACCCACAGCTTCTGTTGTGTCATCGGTATTTTTTATGTGTTTAGAAGATCGCGTTTCCGTATTTGGAGACTGTGCGATCAACCCAAACCCTAATGCAGCACAATTGGCAGAAATTGCTATTGCATCTGCCGACACGGCAACAAACTTTGGTATTACTCCTAAAATAGCCATGTTATCGTACTCTTCAGGATCATCGGGAAAAGGAGCCGATGTTGATAAAGTTAGAGAAGCTACTAAAATGGTGAAAGAAAAGCGTCCTGATTTAAAAATTGAAGGCCCTATTCAATACGATGCTGCTGTAGATTTAACTGT
>JAHDEF010000062.1 GCA_020628975.1 Aquimarina sp.
GTTTCTTCCTTAAAGTCCTTCCAACGCTCTCCTAAAACTTTACGCATAAAATTATCAAAGTAGCGCATGAAAAACACATTATAAACCGCCTTAGATAAATTGAGCTTGCTAATGGGGATCGCTCGTAGACTCATACTAAACCCAGGAGTAATGTATGTCATTTGATGCCAGTAACCTTCAGGCATATATAGCATATCACCGTGTTCTAATTCGGTAACTAATCCTTTTGCCTTTAATAATACAGGATATTTTTCAAAGTCAGGATTGTTAAAATCTAAATCAGGATGAGATATTAGGGCGTTGGGTAATTTGTATAAATACTCAGTCTCAGAAGGAGGATACAAAATACAACGTTTTTTTCCGTCAAAATGAAAATGTAAGATATTGGCATAGTCAATATCGTAATGCATAAATACTTTAGAGTTTTCGCCTCCGAAAAACAGCATAGGAAGTCCTTTCAGGAACTTTAAGCCCACTTTTGGGAAATAAAAATCATCTTGAAGTTTTGGTACGCTTTTTAATAGATTATAAAGAAAAATGCGATATGGTGTAGGCCCCTTTTTTAATAAGTCTACATATTCGCTAAGCTTCATGTGCAAATGCGGCTCATTGAATTTCTTTTTCGAGGTATTTATTTTTTCTCGATTGTCGTAAAGCGGAACCATCTTGTCGCCACCAATCTCCTTGATGTAATCCAATTTCCATTTAGACATGGCATTCCAGTCATCAATAAAATTAGAAACCACTACAGGTTTTTGTTTTTTTACATAATTATTGTAAAAATCATCAAACGAAATACGCTCAAGTTTGGGAATGGGTTCTAAATGTAACTCCTGTTTTTCCATTGAAAATAATCCACAAAAATTTTAGGTACCTATTTGTTTTGTGCTGCTAAGTTTCTTTCGATTGTATGGTCGGGTCGTGTCCATTTTGGTTTTTCCCCTAGTGATTCAAGTTCAGATTCGGAAGCTTCGATAGTTTTAGGTTGCGATTTTTTAGTGAATGGCTTCATAGGATTTAACCCTAAAAGCTTAAACATTTCCATATCCTCATTAACATCAGGATTAGGGGTAGTCAATAACTTATCTCCAGCAAAAATAGAATTTGCACCAGCAAAAAAGCACATTGCTTGACCTTCTCTACTCATTTGTGTTCTTCCTGCCGAAAGACGCACTTGTGTATGCGGCATCACAATTCGTGTAGTAGCTACCATTCGAATCATATCCCAAATAGCTACAGGTTCTTCTTCTTCCATCGGGGTTCCATCAACAGCAACAAGAGCATTGATAGGCACAGATTCGGGTTGTGGATTTAGTGTTGAAAGCGCTACAAGCATTCCTGCACGATCTTCAATTTCTTCACCCATTCCAATAATTCCCCCGCTACAAACCGTAACATTCGTTTTTCGAACATTATCAATAGTTTGTAAACGGTCTTCAAATCCTCGTGTTGAAATTACTTCCTTATAATATTCTTCCGAAGTATCTAAATTATGATTGTATGCATAAAGCCCGGCTTCTGCCAAACGTTGTGCTTGATTTTCAGTAAGCATCCCAAGGGTACAACACACTTCCATATCAAGCTTGTTTATGGTACGAACCATTTCTAATACATTGTCAAATTCAGGGCCATCTTTCACGTTTCTCCATGCAGCTCCCATACATACTCTAGAGCTTCCGCTAGATTTTGCGCGTAATGCCTGCGCTTTCACTTGCTGAACAGACATTAAATCATTTCCTTCAACATCAGTGTGATACCTAGCTGCTTGCGGGCAATACCCACAATCTTCAGGGCATCCACCAGTTTTGATGGAAAGCAAAGTAGATACTTGCACTGCGTTAGGATCGTGATAGTTGCGATGAACTGTAGCCGCTTCATACAACAACTCCATTAATGGTTTGTTATAAATTTCAAGAATCTCCTCCTTAGTCCAGTCGTGTTTTGTCATATCCTTAGAATAATGTAGTCAAAAATAACAAAAATTGCGCAGCCCTATCGAAACTAAGGTTAGCTTTACCTAAAAAAAGTACATTATTAATTTATTTGAAAGAAAATTAGAGAAGACTAATTTTTAGTGTCACTGCATTTCCGCCAAAACCTACTGCATTTATAAGTATATTTTTTAGTTCTTTAGAAGTGCTTTTGGTAGTTTTAATAAATGGTATTTCTATAAACTGTTGGTGTTGTAACATTAATACAGCTAATTCGAGGCTTAATGCCCCACTAGCTCCAAATGAATGTCCAATTTTCCATTTGTTAGAAGTTAATGCAGGTAGTTGATTTTTGAATACCGCCTTTATAGCATTGTATTCCGATAAATCCCCTTTTATAGTTCCTGGAGCATGCATTACAATAGCATCTATCTCCTTTAGGTCACTTTCTCCGATCGCCATTTTCATAGCATCCTGAAAACAATCGGCATTTGTAGATATAGATATATTGTGTTTCAAAGGTTCAGTCGCGTAACCAATACCTGTAATGTAAGCTTTAGTATTAGATTTTTTTCCTCTTTCTAAACAGAAAACCGCAGCACCTTCTCCCAGAAACATTTGGTTGCGATTTTTTTCTAAATCCAACGTTCTACAAGGATATTCGGCTGTAGTAAATTGCGTATAAATTTTTAAGGCCCGCATTTGTGCTACCGTAAATGATGTTAATGGAGCTTCGCTACCGCCAACCATAAATTTATCGCACAAACCCGATTGTAACCAGGCGACTCCATTTAAAACGGAATGCAAAGCTGTAGAGCAAGTAATAGAATGGCTAATACTTGGGCCTTTGGCTTGTAAGTCATTTGCTAGCCATGTGGCAATGTTTCCTAAAGTAGTGGTAGGAGATGATAGGGTAGAAGCTTTATTTGTAGAAAGAAATTCTTGATGGTATTTTTCAAATAATTCAGTTGCTCCGCGAGAGCTTCCCATATTTATACCAAAATGATCTGCGTGTTTCCAGTCGGCTTCGAGCATTGCCTGCCTGCCGGCATACAATCCCATCAAAACCGTTTTGTCTACATCTTTGTAATGGTTGGTGCTAGATCGAACTTCTTCAAGTATCGTTTCTGATGCAGAAGAAAGAGCACCTACTGCAGTTTCGATTTCAGAGTGAGATTGAATAGCAATGCAATGGTTTGACCTATTTAAGTAATTATTCCAAACCATACCAGAATTACTTCCTAAAGGAGAAATAGATCCAATTCCCGTAATTGCAATAACTTCTTTCAATCTTAATTTTTTTGCAAAGATGTAATTTTTGAAGTTTTTCTATTCATAAAAATCCCAAAAATCATATTGTTCTCCAGGAATATTTTCTTTTTTGTCTCCTAAAGCAACGGCTTTTGATTTCATTGCTGCCTGGAGAGTTTTAATAAGTTCGGCGTATCCAGGAAAAAAAGATAAATCTTGCGTTTCCCAAGGGTCTTTTTTTATGTTGAATAATTGTGTAACTCTTGATCCCGTATAATACTCACCTTTGTTTTTGTCGAAATTTTTGGCACGTACATATTCAATAAGTTTGAAATCACCTTTACGATAAGCACGTTGAAATTGACGATAAGCATGATAGGTTGATGTTCTAGTCAATTTTTGTTGTTCATTCATGATGGGTAGCAAACTTTTTCCTTGAATATCGGTAGGTTTTTTGATATTGGCAATGTCACAAATGGTTGGGAAAATATCATGAATATAAGTGAAATTATCAATCTGTTTTCCTTTCGTTTTTATAGCACCTCCAGATAAAATAAAGGGAACATGAATTCCGTCCTCGTCATAAATATTTTGCTTACCGATTAAACCGTGATTGCCTACAGCAAGGCCACTATCGCCAGCAAAAACAATCAAAGTATTCTCATATTTACCGCTTTCTTTAAGGCTTTTGATAACGTAGCCTATTTGTGTGTCTAGATGCGTAATGGCAGCGTAATAATCACTTAAATGTTTTTGTGAGACGGCTTTAGTTCTAGGCCAAGGAGCCAACTTCTCATCGCGTAAATACATATGTCCATTATCAAATGGGTGTTGGGGTAGATATGATGGAGGTAAAGTCACTTCAGGTTCTGGGTATTGATCTTTATAAGATTTCGGAGCTTGCCTAGGGTCATGCGGCGCATGAAAGGCTAAATACATCAAAAAAGGTTGTTGCTTGTCATAGTTCGAAATAAAATGAGAAGCATTTTCAGCAAAGACTTTAGACGTATGAGGGCCGTCTTTTTCTGTTCCAAAAGGGCCTTTCTTGTCTTCTGCAGTTATAGCTCTACGATATCGTTTCCCTTTATCATCATAGCTTATTAAGTAAGCATTTGTATTTTCAAAAGTCCCCGTTTCATCCCAATCCCAAAAAGGCATTCGAAAATGATCTACTAAATAAGTGCCAAGTCCCATAATGCTAGCTCCCGAATTGAAAGAGCGATGTAAAGCCTTTTTGTCTTGATGCCATTTCCCTACAATATGAGTGTAATAACCTGCATTTTTAAACACTTCTCCAATAGTTTGATGTTGTTCGGGAATCACATATCCTTTGCCTTTTAGGTGGAAAACATCTTTCCCTGAAAGTAACATAGCTCTGCTAGGGATGCACGTCGCTCCAGAAAAAGCTCCCATCAAATAAGTGTTGGTAAAAGAAATGCCATCATAAGCTAATTGATCTATATTCGGCGTTTTCACATCCATTCCGCCCAAAGCATGAACTCCAGAATATCGATGATCGTCGGTGTATATGATCAATACATTAGGTTGTTGTGCAAATATTTTGAACTGAAATAAAAGTAAAACAGATAGGGTAACGTAATAAGGCGCTTTCATGAAATTGAATTTAATGAGCATTTCGAGTTAACGAGAGTTCTTAATGAGTTTTGAGTAAGTCTTCAATGATAATAGCATCTCGCTCATCAAGTTGATCTGTTAGAAAAGTCAAGTTTTTATGTTCAAGATGTTTGATGTGTCTTGCATACATTCCATATGCAGGTAACATGCCAAAGAAACTGAATTCTGGATATTTCTTTTCTAATTCGGGTACTTTTTGGATCGCATCAAGTTTTCCATTTCCAGGTAAAGAGATGTGGATGTTCTCCAGATGTACTTTTTCGATCGCGTGATTGGGAGTTCCTGTTATAAAAATACCAGAAGGTGGTGATACTCTAGAGGCAGCTAGCGCCCTTGTACTTGCTCTAATATTCTTGATAGAAATATTTTTCATACTTCCCATGCCTTGAGAGGTTGCTTGTCGGTAAGTGCGTAGTCGTTCTCCGAGGCGAATAAAAATAGGCATGTCTACGTTTTTCATTTCAATATTTTCTATAGAAACATCATTGATATTAGCACCATCAACACTCAATATTTTGATGCCTCCTCCTTTGGTGTCTACAATTTTACAATCACTAATATGGATGTCATAAAAATCCCCCATAGATTCTGTTCCAAATTTAATAGCTCCCCAGTCACTTTTCAACGTACAGTTTTTTACGTTGGCATTATAAGTGGGTTGCAAACTGGTGGTTTTAAAACAAATTGCATCATCACCAGTATCAATATGGCAATTGGATATGGTAATATTATGGCTAGAATCCAAATCAATACCATCGTTGTTAAAATTAGCATGGCTATAGATAGAAATGCTATCAATGACAATGTCTTGTGACTCATAGAAATGACAAGCCCATGCTGCGGGTTGTTTTAGTTGAATGTTTTTTAGCGAAATATTAGAAGAGCGAACAAAGCGCAATAGAAAAGGACGATTCTTTCCAAAACCAGCAGGATTAATTCCTAGTTTCTTTTTGGTAATTGCAAGATTTTCGTGTTTAAAAGCAGTTCCGTTTCCGTCGATAATTCCTTTACCCGAGATTGAAATGTCTTTGGCTCCTAAGCTTCCAATAAGGCAATTGCCTCGTTCTTGCCCCGTAGCATCCGTAAAAGTGTCAATGCTTTTATAATCTCTAGGATCACTACTTCCCATAAGTGTAGCGCCTTCTTCTATGATTAAGTGTACATGATCCTTTAGTAGAATGGTACCGGTTAGATATTTTCCTTCCGAAATTTTAATTACTCCACCGCCATTAGTATGGCAAGCATTGATGGCTTCTTGAATAGCATGAGTATTTAAAGTTACTCCATCTCCTACGGCACCAAATGTTTTGATGTTATAATCTGAAGGCTTTTTAGAGCAAGAAATGAGTAATAAGGGGAGTATAAAAAGAAATTTTTTGATCATGGGATTTTATGAATGCGATTATGTGGAATCTCGTTATAATTATAAAAAGAATTAGAAACTTTATAGTGAGCGACATCTTGAAACACAATAGGATTTCGCTGGTCTTTTTGAGAAGTGTGTATATGAACGTTATCCATATACAGTCCAGAAACATGTCTGGCAAATAGACCTACAGCAGGTAAAGTGCCAACAAGGTGGAATTCGGGCCACCAACCATTTAAAGTTTCTAAAGTGTATTCTTTGAATACCGTTTTATTAGCGTCAGACGTATCACCACCTCCTGAAAGATGTAGTTGAATATTCTTTAATATGATATTCTCAATAGGGTGGTTAGGCATTCCCGTAATGAAGATTCCCGAATTTTTATCAAGCTCCTTATTATCGGCAATAATATTTTCAAAATTAAAATTGCGCATTTTCTTCATTGGGAACATTTTTTCTGGGGCATCGACACAAGCACGTTGCTGAGCAAAAGTCATAAAAATAGGTCGGGGTACATTTTTCATGACTAAATTAGAAAATGTCATATTTTGCATAGTGCCGCCTTCGTTCATTTGAATTTTCAATCCAGCATCATCAATATTTTTAAAAGTGCAATTATTAACTGTTACAGAATCAAAGTCTCCACGAGAAAGCAAGCCAATGCGCATCCCTGCCCACTTGCTTTCAAATGTGCAATTACTGACTGTAATATTTTTACAGGGTTTATTTGGTAAAGAAGCTTGAAGGCAAATAGAATCATCGCTGGTATTGAAAGTGGAATTGGAAATCTTAACATCTTGGCAACCGTCAAAGTCTAACCCGTCTCCGTTGTAATTAATACGACTATGGATTTTAATACCATCTACAGAAATGTTTTGGCAATACAAAAATGCAGAAGTCCATGCCGCTGGGTTGATGAGATTAATACTATTAATGTGAATATCAGTACAGTTTAAAAACCGCAATAACATAGGTCGTCCAGTTTCTCGATTAAAATGATCTGGAGAGCCATTTCCGTTAATAGTGCCTTTACCTGTAATGGCTATTGAAGTAGTATTTTTAGAAAAAATGAGACACCGATCCATGTGAGGTTCATTTTTATACATGTTTTTATGGGTGTCCGTCGTGTAGTTTTTAATCTTGGGGCTACCTAGTAAAGTTGCTCCATTTTCAATGTGAAGCGTCACGTAATCTTTTAAGTAGATAGTACCGATGACAACAACTTTACCACTAGGAATTATGACTTTTCCGCCATGATTAAGATAGGCTGCATCTATCGTTTTTTGAACGGCTTTAGTATCTAATGTTATTCCATCTCCTTTGGCGCCATAGTCCAACACATTAAAGTCCTTACCTACTAGTGCTGCATAGAAAAAGCTTAAATAGATAAAGAATTTAGTTTTCGATAAAAGCATAAAAAAGATTTTTATAAATATACCGTATTATTAAAATTAAGGATAGTCATTAAAAGTCATAATTTATATCTTCAAATATGATCTGAAATCTTTTAAAAAACATTTCTTGTTGATTATTTGGTTATTATAAATAAATCACTACTTTTGCAGTCCTAAATTTTCACAAGTGTGAGAATGAACATGACCTTACGCTGCGGGCGAAGGTAAAACGGAAGAAAGAATACAATCTAAGGTCGATAGTGTTTTTTCGACCTTATTTTATTTATAAATAATTGTTTAATAACTGAATGAAGAGCTAAGAAGAAATTCTGAATTCTGAATTCTCAATTCGTAATTAGAAAAATGTCTGGGTTAATTGGAAAGAAGATTGGCATGACAAGCATCTTTGACGAGAATGGAAAAAATGTTCCATGTACCGTTATTGAAGTTGGGCCATGTGTAGTTACCCAAGTCAGAACTGAGGAAGTTGATGGTTACAATGCTATTCAGCTTGGTTTCGATGACAAGGCAGACAAGAACGCTACTAAAGCGGCTCAAGGCCACTTTAAAAAAGCGGGAACTGCTGTAAAACGTAAAGTTGTCGAGTTTCAAGGTTTTGATGAGGAGTTAAATTTAGGAGACTTAGTGACAGTAGAGCACTTTGTTGAGGGAGAATTTGTTGATGTAGTTGGTACATCAAAAGGTAAAGGTTTTCAAGGGGTTGTAAAGCGTCACAATTTTGGTGGTGTTGGTCAGGCAACTCATGGTCAACATAACCGT
This sequence comes from Aquimarina sp., assembly GCA_020628975.1. GTDB lineage: Bacteria > Bacteroidota > Bacteroidia > Flavobacteriales > Flavobacteriaceae > Aquimarina. The sequence continues at coordinate 8,358 of JAHDEF010000062.1, forward strand.
TTAAGAGCTCCTGGTTCTATTGGTGCTGCATCTTATCCTGCACGTGTATTCAAAGGAATGCGTATGGCAGGTCAAATGGGTGGAGACACTGTAAAAGTTCAAAATTTAAAAGTGTTGAAAGTAGTTTCTGACAAGAACTTACTTGTAGTGAAAGGTTGTGTGCCAGGTCACAAAAACGCTTATGTAACCGTTGTGAAGTAATGGAAGTAGCAGTTTTAGATATTAATGGAAAAGAAACAGGGAGAAAGGCAAACCTTTCTGATGCTGTTTTTGCTATTGAGCCAAACGAACATGCTGTTTATTTAGATGTAAAGCAGTACTTGGCGAATCAGCGTCAAGGTACTCACAAGGCTAAAGAAAGAGCGGAAATTGTTGGTAGTACAAGAAAGTTGAAGAAACAAAAAGGTACAGGTACTGCTCGTGCGGGTAGTATTAAGTCGCCTGTGTTTCGTGGTGGAGGTCGTATTTTTGGGCCAAGACCTCGTAGTTATTCTTTCAAATTAAATAAAAACGTTAAGCGTTTAGCTCGTAAATCAGCATTGAGTATCAAAGCTGGTGAGCAAGCGGTAACAGTCGTTGAAGATTTTAATTTTGAAGAAATCAAAACTAAAAACTTTGTATCGGTATTGAAATCGTTAGGTTTAGATGCTAAAAAGTCATTATTCGTATTAGGAGCAGAAAATAAGAATGTTTATTTATCTTCTCGTAACATTGAAAATACAGATGTGATCTTAGCTTCAGAATTGAGTACTTATAAAGTATTAAATGCTGCTAACGTTATATTGTTGGAAGGTTCGTTAGAAGGAATTGAAACTAATTTAAGTAAATAAGAGGTCATGGGAATTTTAATAAAACCTGTTATTACGGAAAAAGCTACGAACTTAAGCGA
>JAHDEF010000063.1 GCA_020628975.1 Aquimarina sp.
GCTTTGAACTTTTTGTTAGCGTTGACTTGCTGGAAAATAATATATAAAATCGCTAAAGCGAAAAAATAAATAAATAGTTTGCTAAAATTCTTCATCTTACTATAATTCAATTTTTAATCCATCATATGCCAAATACACATTATCGGGTAATTCCGCTTCCACTTCATCATGAAAGCCTAATAAATGGCTAATATGTGTTAAATAAGCCTTTTTGGGTTTCACTTCTTTTATAAATTGCAAGGCTTCTTCTAGGGTGAAATGCGTGTAATGTTGCTCTGTTCTTAATGCATTTATTACCAATACTTCTAAATTTTCGAAATACTTCATAGAAGTTTCGGGCACTGTTTTTACATCCGTGCAATACATCAAATTTTCAACTTTATAGCCAACGATTGGTAATTTGCCATGCATGACACGTATGGGAATAATTTCTTTCTCCCCTAAATATATCTTTTCTTCTTCCTGAATAACATTTCTAACCACATTTGGAGTGCCAGGATACAAACTATCGGATTCTAAAATATATTGAAATCGTTTGACAAGTGCTTCTAACACTCGATCTTCTGCATAAATAGGAATATCCACCCGATCTCTATAGAAAAATGGACGAATATCATCTAAACCTATGATATGATCGGTATGCTCGTGTGTGTATAAAACTCCTGATAATTTCGATACGTTTTCACGTAACATTTGTTGCCTAAAATCAGGACCTGTATCGATGACAAAATTATAATCGCCCCATGAAAGCATAGCCGAAGTCCGTAATCTTTTATCTTTCGAATTTGTACTCAAGCATACAGGATGATCGCTTCCGATAATTGGAATACCTTGTGAAGTACCTGTTCCTAAAAATGTTAATTTAACCTTTGACATGTCCTACAAATAAACGGAATTTGTAATGAAACTATCGTTAAAAAATTACATATGTAAAAAAGAATGAAAATTTCAATTTCCGAGTATGGATGCTTAACTTTACTTTCGAACTAAAAAGAAAATTATGGCAATTACTTTAGTTGGGGATACCGATTTCGACCCCGTACCATCGACCAAAAGCAAATGTTTAAGACTGAATCTGAACAAAAATATTTATGGAACTTTTGCTGAAATCGGTGCAGGACAAGAAACGGTTCGTAATTTTTTTCGAGCAGGTGGTGCATCGGGTACTATTGCTAAGGCAATGAGTGCTTACGATAAAGCCTTTAGTGATGCCATTTACGGTATTGAAAATGATGGCCGTTATGTTACCGAAGCCCGATTACGCACCATGCTGACTAAAGAAATGAGGCATATGGAAGAGCGTATTCCTAGAGATAAAAACCCAGATAAACTTTTTTTTAGTTACGCCAATACCGTAACCACCATTGATTTTGCCAAAAAATACAAAGGTCACGGCTGGGTGGGTATTCGTTATCAAATAGATCCGAAACAAAAGGAATACAATGAGATTGTGTTACACCTTCGCTTTAATGAAAATGATGCGCGCCACCAACAAAATACTTTAGGAACATTAGGAGTTAACTTAATTTATGGAGCTTATTATAAATACGACAGCCCAAAAAAATTACTGAAATATTTATACGATCATATCGACAAGGATAAACTAGAAATCGATACGATTAATTTTTCGGGTCCAGCTTTTAAAACTGTTGACAACCGCCTGATGAGTTTACAATTGGTAAAAAATGGTTTTACAGAAGCCATAATGTTTAATCCTCACGGAAATAATGTTTTACCTGCTAGAATTCTTTACAAGAAGAATATTTTAGCCATTCGAGGTAGCTTTCGCCCAGTGACTCGCGTAAATATGGATATTTACGAAACGGCTTTAGAAATGTTCAAGAAAGAGAAAAACGTAAACCCTGATAAGATCCAAACAATTTTCGAAATTACACTTTCGAACCTTATGGCCGAAGGTGAAATTGATGAAAAGGATTTTTTAGATAGAGCTAGGTTACTATGTAATTTGGGGCAAACCGTTTTGATTTCAAATTTTAAGGAATATTATAAATTAGTAGAATATTTCTCGAATTATACCAAAGAACAAATGGGACTTGCCATGGGGGTAAATAATTTAGTTGAAATTTTTAATGAAAAATATTACCGCCATTTAAGTGGAGGAATATTAGAAGCTTTTGGTAAATTATTCTTTAAAGAACTTAAAGTATACATGTATCCCTTAAAAGATGCCGCTACTGGCGAAATTACTTATAGCGCTAATTTAAAGGTACACCCTCGTGTTAAAGAATTATACCATTTCTTTATCAACAATGGAAAACTAAAAGATATCTTGAATTTCAACCCTGATTTCATGTATATTTCCTCACGCGAAGTATTGGCGAAAATAAAAGAAAATCAAGATGGCTGGGAAGATGATCTTCCTGATGGAATAGCTGACTTAATCAAGAAAAAAGGATTATTTAAGTACATTCCTGAAAAAATTGAATCTTAATTGATCTATTCTTTTTTAACTTGATTCAAGGGAGATTACTTAACTTGATAAACTGTATAAAATACTTCTTTCTAAAGAATATATAAATAAAATAAAAAATGCTAAAAGCAGGCGTCTTGGGTGCTGGTCACCTTGGTAAAATTCATCTAAAACTACTCAAGCAATCTAAACGATACGAATTAGTCGGTTTTTACGATGCTGATCCTAAACAAGCTCAAAAAATTGTTGAAGAATTTGGGTATACCTATTATGATTCTATTGATGCGCTTATTAGTGCAGTAGACGTTATCGATATTGTTACTCCCACGTTTGCACACTTTAAAACTGCAAAAACAGCAATTGAAAAAGGAAAGCATGTGTTTATCGAAAAACCTATTACCAATACGGTTGAAGAAGCTCATGCGCTTATTGACTTAGCCAACAACTATAACGTTAAAGGACAAGTAGGGCATGTTGAACGTTTCAATCCTGCTTTTACAGCGGTGCGCGAAAGTATTCATAATCCTATGTTTATTGAAACCCATCGTTTAGCTGAATTTAATCCTCGTGGTACGGACGTTCCTGTGGTTTTAGATTTAATGATTCATGATATTGACGTCATTCTAAGTGTAGTAAATTCTGAAGTTAAAGCCATAAGCTCAAGTGGCGTGTCTGTAATTAGTGAAACTCCAGATATTGCAAATGCTCGAATTGAATTTGAAAATGGCTGTGTAGCTAATTTGACGTCTAGTAGAATTTCGCTAAAGAATATGCGCAAAACACGCTTTTTTCAAAAGGACGCTTACATTTCAGTTGATTTCTTAGAAAAGAAATGTGAAGTGGTAAAAATGAAAGATGCTCCTGAAAATCCTGGCGATTTTGATATGATTCTTCAAAATGCCGAAGGGCTAAAAAAGCAAATTTATTTCGACAATCCTGAAATTGAAAGCAATAATGCTATTTTAGATGAATTGGAAACTTTTGCTGACGCTATTGAAAATAACACCACCCCTATTGTTAGCTTACACGATGGTACAAAAGCCCTAAAAGTAGCTTTAAGTATTATTGAAAATTTTTAGTGCATGTCTATATCTACTAATTTGACCACATTAAAAAGTAAGTTACCTAAAGATGTAAAGCTTGTAGCTGTTTCAAAAACGAAACCCATAACCGATTTACAAGAAGCCTATGATGCTGGTCAACGTATTTTTGGAGAAAATAAAATCCAAGAAATGACCGACAAGTGGGAACGTTTACCCAAAGATATTGAATGGCACATGATTGGTCATATCCAAACCAACAAGGTTAAGTATATGGCGCCTTATGTAAGCTTAATTCATGCGGTAGATAGTTTAAAATTATTGAAAGAAATCAATAAACAAGCTGCTAAAAACGATCGAATTATCAATTGTTTGTTACAGCTAAAAATCGCTAAGGAAGAAAGTAAGTTTGGTTTAATAGCATCTGATTTAAAAGAGATACTCGACTCTGATACATTTAAAAAATTTGAATATATAAAAGTTGTTGGGCTAATGGGTATGGCAACATTTACGGATAACGAAAATCAAGTGAAAAATGAATTTTTGATATTAAAAAATCTTTTTGATCAATTGAAAAACACCCAAACCACAAACTTTAAACTGGAAACACTTTCTATGGGTATGAGTGGTGATTACCCGCTTGCCATCGAATGTGGCAGTAATATGATTCGAGTAGGAAGTGCTATCTTCGGGGCTAGAAATTATAATTAGGTAATAGCATTTAGGATATAGGAAATAGAGCTTTTCTTGCTATGCAAAACTATTTCCTAACAACTATCAACTATCAACTAATACCAATGATATTAAAACTTTAAACATACATTGTACGCAATACTCGATATAGAAAGCACCGGAGGGAAATTTAACGAAGAAGGAATTACTGAAATTGCTATCTACAAATTTGATGGTGAAAAAATAGTCGATCAATTTATTAGTTTAGTAAATCCTGAACGCCCAATTCAAGAATTTGTGGTGAAACTCACAGGTATTTCTAGTAAGATGCTACGAACGGCTCCAAAATTTTATGAAGTAGCTAAACGAATTGTTGAAATTACAGAGGACTGTATTTTGGTGGCTCATAATGCCACATTTGACTACCGAATACTTCGTACCGAATTTAATCGTTTAGGCTATACCTTTGAACGTAAAACGATTTGTACGGTTGAACTCTCTCAAAAATTACTTCCCGAACAACCCTCACACAGCTTAGGTAAATTAGTACGATCACTAGGTATCCCCGTTGCCGATAGACACCGAGCTAACGGCGATGCCTTAGCTACTGTAGAATTATTTAAAGTATTATTAGCAAAAGATTTAGATAAGTTAGTCATTACTGACTTCATTAAAGATTTAAACAAAAAACTCAATAGTAAATTTCACCAAATAGTTGAAGACTTACCCACCAAAACAGGGGTATATTACTTTTTTGATGAAGAAGGAAAAATTATCTATATAGGCAAAAGTACGAATCTTAAAAAACGGATTAATCAGTACTTTACAAGTGATGCCCCCAAAGCAAAAGCCATACAAAAAGATATAGATCGGGTAAATACCGAAATAACAGGGTCAGAAATGATTTCGATGCTACTAGAGCATGAAGAAATAAAAAGGCAAAAACCCAAATACAATAAATCTGTTAATCGCAATTTATTTACCCATGCGTTGTATCCTATTACTGACGATCATGGCTATTTGCATTTGAAACTTCTAAAAGCTGACGGTAGAAAAAAGCATATAATAACCTTCCCCAATAAAGATTCAGGAAAACGCTTTTTAAATCATATTAGCGAACAATACGGATTATGTGAAAAATACACAGGTATCCATACCGAAAAAGGAAATTGCAGAAAATACGATTTTGATGATTGTGCAGGCGCATGTGTGGGGGAGGAAGATTTTGAAGCTTATAATACAAGAGTGCGAGAAATCATTAGTAAATTTTCATTGAGAAATAAAAGTCAACTGATTATTGGTAGAGGACGTACTATTGAAGAAAAAAGTTTGGTTTTAATTGAAGATGGACAATTGAAAGGCTATGCATTTTACAAGTTGAACCATCAAATTGCAAAAAGATCTATCCTTGACGCCATTTTAACCCCTTTAGAAAACAGTAAAAATGCGTTACATATCATTCAAAATCAGTTACGAAAAAATCGTAAATTGAAAATATTAGAAGTTCCAAACTAGAAAATTTGAAACAAAAAATTCATAATATTATTTTTAAAGCAGACACTCGAGGTGGGCTGACATTTGATTTGGTACTACTACTGCTAATTATTTTAAGCGTTATTTTGGTAATGCTAGAAAGTATTGATTCGCTCAATATAAAATACGAGCAGTGGTTTGAAAAAGCAGAATGGATCATTACTTCTCTTTTTCTAGCTGAATATATACTTCGTATTTGGGTTTCTCGCAAACCCTTTAAATACATTTTTAGCACCTTAGGCATTATCGATTTTCTATCGGTAACCCCTATGTTTTTATCTGTTTTACTAGTAGGGTCCAATGTCCTATTGGCCTTAAGAGCCCTTCGTTTGTTACGTGTTTTCCGTTTATTAAAATTAGCCCGTTATATTAATGAATCCGACAAATTAGTAGCTTCTTTAAAAGCAAGTCGTGTAAAAATATCCGTGTTTTTATTGGCAGTTCTTATTCTTTGTATTGTGCTTGGCACCATAATGTATTTGGTAGAAGGTGCCGATAATGGCTTTACAAGCATTCCTAAAAGTGTGTATTGGTGCATTGTAACTATGACAACCGTAGGCTTTGGAGATATTGCCCCTGTAACGCCTTTAGGACAATTTATTGCTGCGCTAATAATGATTTTAGGTTATGGAATATTAGCCGTACCCACAGGTATTGTTAGTGCTGAATATGTACAACAAACCAAAGAAGATGAACCCAAAAAGCCATCATGTACATCTTGTGGCACAAAAAAAATAGTCAAAGAAGCGGAGTATTGTTATGTTTGCGGTCAAGCCTTCGAAAATGAAAAATAAGCAATTAATTGTTGTGGTTGGGCCAACGGCTATAGGAAAAACAGCACTAGCTATTAAACTAGCACAGCTCTATAACACCGAAATTCTTTCAGCAGATAGTAGACAATTTTTTAAAGAAATGACTATAGGTACCGCAGTACCTGATCAGGAAGAATTAGTAGCTGCTAAACATCATTTTATTCAACATATATCAGTTAAGCAACCTTATAGTATTGGAGATTTTGAAAAAGAAGCGATCTCTAAAATAGATACATTATTTAAAAAGTATGATACATTAATTATGGTTGGTGGTTCTGGAATGTATGTAGACGCTGTTTGTAACGGTATTGATGAATTCCCTGAAGTCCCTACCGATGTTAAAAAACATGTACAAGATATTTTTGACAAACAGGGTTTGGAAAGTCTTTGTGAAATATTGAAAGAAAAAGATACTATTCATTATCAAAATATTGCACTTCAAAATCCGCAACGGGTAATGCGAGCCGTCGAAGTTTGTTTGGCAAGTGGTAAACCTTACTCCTCTTTCCTAAAAAAACATCATACAAAAAGACCTTTTGATATTATCAAAATAGGTATTCAAGCAGATCGAGAGATCATCTACAACCGTATCAATAGTCGTGTAGACCTTATGGTCCAAAACGGGTTATTAGAAGAAGCCAAAGCTTTAATCCCCTTTAAACATTTAAATGCCTTAAACACGGTAGGATACAAAGAACTCTTTAACTATTTCAACGGTGATTGGGATTTGGAATTTGCTATTTCCGAAATTAAAAAAAATACACGCAGATTTGCTAAACGTCAATTGACTTGGTATCGAAAGGATGAAAGTATTCATTGGGTAGCTTACGACTCCTCATTCGATCAAGTAATTAAAATCTTTTCTCGTTAAAATGAGAACATTATAATTCTCTATACACCCTTTTGTTATGTAATTTCGAATTATCAATTTAATCAAATAAAGTACATATTAAACTAACAAATACACACATAATACATAATTTATTGCTTTTTATCGATTTTTATATTGATTAATTGTAAGAAAAAAGTATATTTGACTTACAAATAATCAAAAAGCCCCCAAATATGATTACGAATACCTTTTCGGGATTTTTATCCCCAAAATGGCTTTCTAGTGCCATTTTCTCAGCAATTTTCTTTTTTACTACTAGTGTATTTGCCAAAACTTGGTATATCAACAAAAACCAAAATGCGAATCAATTACAATATTTAATTGATCAAGCTACTTCTGGTGATGTCATTTATTTTGTAGATGGAGCCGATTACGACATGGGCGGAAGAACTATCCTTGTTAATAAAGGTATCACCTTTCAAGGGTTTACCCCCAATGGTTACAATTCTAATACTCGCGGCTCATCGGGTATTCAGACCAATCTTACAAATGTGATCTCTTTTCTAATTCGTTCAAATAATGTAACGTTTGATAACATTAAAATAAGTGCTGTAAATAATGACGTTGTACTAATTGATGCACGATCAGAGCGATACATAAATAATTTTAGAACACCAGGATATACAGCTAACGACCAATACACAGGTATCGCATTTAAAAATGTGGAGCTTAACGGTGGTTTTTATAGTTGTTTCGCTGGAAATGGAATGCAGGCTGATTTCGAAAATGTTTCCTTTTTAGATTTTGGAAGAATCGGGTATATTAACGACCGTAGAACCCGAGTAAATGGTACTAAAAGAGCTACGTTTTTAAAATGTCGCTTTGAACCAAAACCACCTACAGGCACCTTCGGATTTGACGCTCGAGGCATATCTTTTGATGCCGGAAATACTTCTTACCCTGTAGTTTGGAATGCAGAAGGTAGCTATATTATTGAATGTGATTTTATAAATACAGGGGTAGCCTTTTCACGTATTAAAAACGTTAATATTAGTGCTAATACTTTTACGGATAATACAGCTTTTGTTGATATGATTCATATTGAAGAATTCTCTAACGACATGTTAATTTCGTGGAATCAGTTTAACTGTAATGCACAATCAACTCGTGCTGCTAACGATTTTGAAAGAAGTAGAATTATCACTTTAGACAGCGAACTACAAGCGGTTAGTAACATCACTATTCAAAATAACACTGCTTCTGGGCAGTACAACTTTTTTGTAAATGGATATGCCCCAACAAACGTAAGTATAAAGAATAATAATTTTTCTAATGCTTTCCCTTACGGAGAAAGTGTAGTTGATTTTAGGTACTACGAAAATTATGCAAAGCAGGGTGAAACGATTGACGCAAATCAAGAATTTGTTTCAAGAAATATCACTGTAACTGGAAATACTGGTTTTAAAAATTGGAACAAAGAAATTCGTGTAAATGTTCCTTTAAACGGAAACACTATAACTATTGATAATGCTCAATTTTCTAGCGGAAAAGTAAATCTAAATTTTATTCAAGATCCTACACCTTTACGATGGACAGGAATCTATGAAATTGTTAATGCTGGTGATACTACTAAAAAATTAGCAAGTGATGGTTCTGCCTACGGTATTGAAACAAATTCTAACACAAACAATACTACAAAGTGGGAAATTACTTGGGTTCCACCTTACTACTATACTATTAAAAATGTGAGTAACAATAAGTATCTAGAAACTCACAAAGGCTATACGGAAAAAGAAATTTTAGAATGGGCAAGGGCGGTTAAATGGGAAAGATTAGTGGTTA
>JAHDEF010000064.1 GCA_020628975.1 Aquimarina sp.
GATGAAAAAGTATTTACAGCGATTTCATGTAAAAGGAGGAATTATTTCTCCTGGGGAATTACAAAAAGTAATTGCTATGGCCGAATCTATTGGGTTAGATGCACTTCATTTTGGTTCACGTCAAGATATTTTATTTCCTGATTTTAACGAGAATAAAGATGTTACAGCGAATCATGAGAATTTTGATTTATCCATGTTCGCTGATGAGGATAATCAAAATATTATGAGTTCTTATGTGAGTATGGATATTTTTCCTTCCACTCCTTGGTTAAGAGGGACTACCTATTTGTATATTTTAGAAGAGTTTCGATATAAACCTACACTCAAAATAAACATAGTCGATCCTAAACAACAACTAGTACCACTATATTCGGGAGATTTAAATTTTTTAGCTTCAAGCCACGAGGATTATTGGTATTTATATTGTAAACTTCCAGGAATTGATCAAGAATATTTTCCTGTATTAGTATATACTTGGGACATAGCGCATTTGTGTGAACTTATCGAAGATGGATACCCACACGCTGATTCGGTGTTAGATTTATTTGAAAGTATTAACAAAGCAACGACTTTAAACCATCGAACAATAAAACAAAAACTAACAGTCGATTTTCTTCCGTTTCCTTATTATGAGGGAATGAATAAAATGCAAACAAATCAATACTGGTTAGGTTTGTATTGGAGGGATAATCGCTATAATATTGACTTTTTAAAGGCGCTAACACGCTTTTGTGTGGATAATCGTATTGGAAAAATATGTCTTACGCCTTGGAAGTCGTTTATCGTAAAAGGTATAAGAAAAGAAGTGAAACTTGAGTTAGAAAAACTCTTAGGGCAGTATGGTATAAACGTACGACATTCTTCGTTAGAATTAAATTGGCACTTGCCGGTTGATGACAAATTTGCATTAGCATTAAAGAAAAATTTAGTGCTTAATTTTGATCAAAATGATATCAGTACATATGGACTGACTTTTGCGATTACTCAAGAAATAAACAGAAGTAAATATTTTACTTCAATTGTAGTTGAGGTAAATCCCTCTCCTGAAAACCTTAATGAGGAATTTATGGTAAGACCTACTTTTAATGTGTTATTCGCCAAAAGTTTCAATCCAAATACACGTTCTTATGTGTCTTATGCGCAAGACGTCGATAAGATGGATTTACCGGGTTTATTAATGGAACTTACTAAAGAATACTTCAAAAACTTAGGAGACGATAGTTCTGAGATTCAAAAACCAGGATCGTTAAATTTAGAAGAAGAAAAAGTGGTATTAGAGGTGTATCAGTGTCAAAATTGCTTTACAATATATGATCCATCAGTAGGTGATGAAACTGCAAATATCGAAGCAGGAACTTTTTTTGAAGATTTACCAAGCGATTATTGTTGTTCTGTTTGTGATGCTAGTTTAGAAAATTTTAAGCCAAACGCAATGGAATTTATTGAGAAGTAATACGATTTGTTGGTAATAATTTTGTATTAAAGGTTTGATTTATTTTTCGCTAGCGCAAGGCAAAAAATTAAAGAATTGCATTAGCTATTGCTTTCACTTTTTTAACAAAGCAATAGTAGAAAAAGAAACTAGCCTAATGTGAAATTATTATTAATACATTGTATAATGTATGCTTAAAATAAATGTAAAAATAAAAAGGTCGCAAATGTAAATTTGTGACCTTTTTTATATCGAGATATTATATGAATGGTTGAAATAAAATTACTTTACTTGGTTAACGATCGCTTTGAACGCCTCAGGGTTGTTCATAGCTAAGTCAGCTAAAACTTTACGGTTAAGCTCAATGTTATTGGCTTTTAATTTCCCCATAAATACTGAATAAGACAATCCTTCTTGTCTTGCTCCTGCATTAATACGAGTAATCCATAAAGCTCTGAAAGTTCTCTTTTTATTTCTACGGTCTCTATAAGCATATGACATTGCTTTATCCACCGCATTTTTTGCTACAGTCCAAACGTTTTTACGACGTCCGAAGTAACGCTTGTTTTAAGACTTTTTTTCTACGTGCTCTTTTGGCAACTGAATTTACTGATCTAGGCATAATTTAATTTTTTTAGTAGCAGGCGGTTCTTGTTGCAAAAATGCTCATAACTCTTCGTGGGTTTGCCCGACTCCTGGGTTTACAAAATTTTAACCGAATAGGTATAAAACGATTACTTTAAACGTAATTGCGTTTTAATACTGTCTTCATCGCTTTTGTGCACTAATGTAGAGTGCGTTAAAGCTAACTTGCGTTTTTTAGACTTCTTTGTTAAGATGTGACTTTTAAACGCGTGCTTTCTTTTTAACTTTCCAGAACCAGTAAGCTTAAAACGCTTTTTGGCACTAGATTTTGTTTTCATTTTAGGCATAATATCCTTCTTGTTTTATATATAAATCTCGATATATACGTATCAAAGTTAAAATCAATAGATTTCAACTGCTTTTAAAAAATTCTTGTTTATAAAAGAATAGTTTAAAATTATTTAGCCTTTTTTGGAGCGATAAACATAATCATACGTTTACCTTCTAACTTTGGCATTTGTTCTACTTTTCCTAAATCTTCAAGTTCTTGAGCTAATTTCAACAGCAAAATTTGGCCTTGATCTTTATAAATAATAGAACGTCCTTTAAAGAAAACATAAGCTTTTAACTTAGCACCTTCTTCAAGAAACTTAATAGCATGTTTCTTTTTAAACTCGTAATCATGCTCATCAGTATTAGGTCCGAAACGAATTTCTTTTACCACTACTTTTGATGCTTTAGACTTCAGAGCCTTATCGCGTTTCTTTTGTTCGTAAAGGAACTTTTTATAGTCCATTATTTTACAAACGGGCGGATCGGCTTTTGGAGAAATTTCAACTAAGTCTAATTCCTGTTCTTCAGCCATGGATAATCCTTGGCGGGTTTTGTAAATACCCACTTCCACATTATCACCAACTAAACGAATTTCAGGTACACGAATTTTTTCATTAATTCTGTGCGGGTCTTCTTTAACCTCTCTAATTGGTCTCCTGGTTCTTTTTCTACGAATTGCTATGGCGTACTAAATTTTAAGTTAATAAATAAGTTATAACCTTAAAGTTGAGAATTTTATTTTTAGAAAAGTACCAACTTAACAGTTGGTTAACTTAAAAATCTCAATACAGTTAAAGATTAGAAACTTTTTAATGTTTTACTAATTTCTTCGTTAATCAATTTGGCGAAATCTTCAATGGTTAAACTTCCAATTTCTTTTTTATTTCCGTGTTGCCGTACAGAAACCTTTCCTGTTGCTTCTTCATTTTCCCCAATAATTAACATATATGGGTACTTATTCATTTCTGCTTCACGGATTTTCTTTCCTATAGTTTCATTACGATTATCTACAAGGCTGCGAATTTCGTAATTTTCTAATTCATTTAAAACTTTTTGAGCATAATTTTCATATTTCTCACTTAAAGACAGTATAATAACTTGCTCAGGCATTAACCAAAGCGGGAAATTACCACCTGTGTGCTCTAAAAGTATCGCTATGAAACGTTCCATACTACCAAAAGGAGCACGGTGAATCATTACAGGGCGGTGCATTTCATTATCTGAACCTTTGTATTGCAGTTCAAAACGTTCAGGTAAGTTGTAATCTACCTGAATAGTTCCTAGTTGCCAGCTTCGTCCTAAGGCATCTTTCACCATAAAATCTAGCTTAGGTCCGTAAAACGCAGCTTCACCTGATTCAATTACATAATCCAACCCTTTTTCTTCCGCAGCATTTATAATAGCTTGTTCTGCTTTTTCCCAATTATCAGTCGAACCAATATATTTTTCTGGCTTTTCTAAATCACGTACCGAAACTTGAGCGGTAAAGTTTTCAAAACCTAAGGAACCAAATACATATAGTACTAGGTCAATTACGTTTTTAAACTCTTGGTCTAATTGATCAGGGGTACAAAAAATATGAGCATCATCTTGAGTGAAACCACGTACACGGGTCAAACCATGTAATTCACCACTTTGCTCGTATCGATAAACGGTACCAAATTCAGCAAAGCGTTTTGGTAAGTCACGATAAGACCATGGTCCACTTTTGTATATTTCACAATGGTGTGGACAGTTCATTGGTTTTAGTAAAAATTCTTCACCCTCGGCTGGTGTGCTAATAGGTTGAAAGCTGTCTTCACCATATTTTGCATAATGCCCCGAAGTTTCATATAATTCTTTTTGACCAATGTGCGGTGTTACTACCATTTCGTAACCTGCTTTCTTTTGAGCTTTTTTTAAAAATTGCTCTAAACGATCACGTAAAGCAGCTCCTTTCGGTAGCCATAAGGGCAAACCTTGTCCCACGCGTTGTGAAAAGGTAAATAATTCAAGCTCTTTTCCAAGCTTTCGGTGATCACGACGTTTCGCTTCTTCTAAAAGTTCTAAATGCTCTTTTAATTCTTTTTGTTTAGGGAATGAAGTACCGTAGATACGCGTCAATTGCTTATTGTTTTCATCGCCACGCCAATAAGCGCCTGCAATATTCATAAGCTTAACTGCTTTGATATAGCCGGTATGAGGTAAATGCCCTCCACGACATAAATCTGAAAAATCATCATGATGACAAAAGGTAATAGTTCCGTCTTCTAGATTTTCAATAAGTTCTACTTTATATTCATTTCCTTGTTCTTTATACTTAGTTAGAGCGTCAGCTTTGGCTATTGTTTCTAATTTAAACTCGTGTTTACCACGTGCAATTTCTAGCATACGATCTTCAATTTGCTTGAAGTCTTTTTCTGAAATGGTACGATCGCCTAAATCGACATCGTAATAAAAGCCGTTTTCAATTGCAGGGCCAATACTAAGTTTTACACCAGGATAAAGTTGTTCTAATGCTTGTGCTAAAACGTGAGCAGAAGAGTGTCTAAATGCTTCTTTTCCTTCTTTGTCTTTCCAAGTAAATAAGGTTAAAATACCATTTTGTGTTAAAGGGGTTGTGGTTTCTACAATACGATTTTCAAATTTTGCAGAAATTACATTTCTAGCTAAACCTTCGCTAATACTTTTTGCTACATCCATAGGAGTAGCACCCTTTTCAAATTGTTTTACGGAACCGTCAGGTAAGGTAATATTTATCATAATTTACTAAGAAATTTGGGCTTTCAACTACAATCTTGAAGCCTATTTAAGTGGAGCAAATATAAATAAACTATGTGCTCGTAGTTTAAAGATATGGAAAGAAAAAAAGGCTTTTAGGAATTTTCCTAAAAGCCTTATAGATTTTATGAATATAAGCTTATATCTGTGCTAAAATGTCATTAAAAATATTACTAGGGCGCATTGCAGCGTCTACTTTTTCTGAAACAGGTAAGTAGTAGCCTCCTAAATCTTCTGCTTTTCCTTGAGCACCGTTTAATTGCTCGATAATTTTAGATTCGTTGGCAATTAATTGTTCAGCGATAGGGCTGAATTTTTCTTTTAATTCCGCATTTGTATTTTGATTAGCTAAAGCTTCAGCCCAGTAAGTGGCTAAATAAAAATGACTACCTCTATTGTCAAGTTCGTTTACTTTACGAGAAGGAGATTTGTCGTTCTCTAAAAACTTTGTAGTAGCTGCGTCTAATGCTTCAGCTAGTACTAAAGCCTTGTTGTTGTCGGTTGTGTTTCCTGTATGTTCTAAAGATACAGCTAGAGCTAGAAATTCTCCTAAAGAATCCCAACGTAAATGACCTTCTTCTACAAATTGTTGCACGTGTTTAGGTGCTGAACCACCTGCGCCAGTTTCAAACAATCCACCACCGTTCATTAATGGAACGATAGATAACATTTTTGCTGACGTTCCCAATTCTAAAATAGGGAATAAATCAGTGTTGTAATCACGTAATACATTTCCGGTAACTGATATCGTGTCTTCTCCTGCTTTCATTCTTTCTAAAGAAACTCTTGTTGCTTCAATAGGAGAAAGGATACGGATATCTAAACCGCTTGTATCATGATTCGGAAGATATGCATTCACTTTTTTGATCAACTCGCGGTCGTGTGCTCTTTCTTCGCTTAACCAAAAAATGGTAGGCACGTTCGTAGCACGAGCACGATTTACGGCTAGTTTTACCCAGTCTTGAATAGGAAGATCTTTCGTTTGGCACATTCTCCAAATATCTCCTTCTTCAACTTCGTGACTTAATAAAACAGTTCCGTTAGTATCTATAACTTCAACTCTTCCGTCAGTTTCAATTTCGAAAGTTTTGTTGTGCGATCCATATTCTTCAGCTTTTTGAGCCATTAATCCTACGTTAGGTACGGTACCCATAGTAGTGGGGTCAAAAGCGCCGTGTTTTTTACAGAAATCTATAGTTTCTTGAAAAATACCAGCATAACTGCTGTCAGGTATTACTGCTTTAGTATCTTGAGAATTGCCTTCTGCATTCCACATTTGACCAGAGTTTCGAATCATTGCTGGCATAGAGGCATCAATGATAATGTCACTTGGTACATGTAAATTAGTAATTCCTTTGTCAGAATTTACCAT
Source organism: Aquimarina sp. (assembly GCA_020628975.1). Taxonomy (GTDB): domain Bacteria; phylum Bacteroidota; class Bacteroidia; order Flavobacteriales; family Flavobacteriaceae; genus Aquimarina. Next base: position 6,483 of record JAHDEF010000064.1, read on the forward strand.
GGCTAAGTCAGGTCCATTTTCTAAAGCTAACTTAATATCAGCATCAATAGCGGCTTTTTGATCGGCAGGTAATTTTTCTATTTTGGCTACTAAATCACCAAATCCATTATTTTCGTTAACACCAAGTTGTTCTAATGCTTCAGCGTGTTTTGCATAAACATCCTTAAAGAATACTTTTACTACATGGCCAAAGATGATAGGGTCAGAAACCTTCATCATCGTAGCTTTCATATGTAATGAAAACAAAATCCCTTGTTCTTTAGCGTCTGCAATTTGTGCTTCAATAAAACTTAATAAAGCTTTTTTGCTTAAGTAAGTAGTATCTATAACTTCACCTTCTAATAAGTCTAAGTTACTTAGTAACACCGTTTCGTTTCCTGCGTTGTCGGTATGTTGGATGCTTACAGAGGTTGCTGTAGCTACTGTTGTTGATTTTTCATTAGCTCTAAAATCACCACTACTCATAGTTGCCACATGTGATTTTGAGTCGGCAGTCCAAGCCCCCATACTATGTGGGTTGCTTTTTGCATACTGCTTTACGGGTTTTGGTGCGCGGCGGTCAGAGTTACCTTCTCGTAAAACAGGGTTTACAGCACTACCTAAAACTTTCGCATAACGTTTCTTGATTTCGTTTTCTGCTTCGCTTGAAGGTTCTGCAGGGTAACTAGGTACGTTGTATCCAGCTGCTTGTAATTCAGCAATTGCTGCGGTAAGCTGAGGGATCGAAGCACTAATGTTTGGTAATTTTATAATATTGGCTTCTGGGGCTTTAGCTAAAGCTCCTAATTCAGCAAGTGCGTCACCTATTTTTTGGTCGTCATTTATAAAATCAGGAAAAGTAGCCAGGATTCTTCCTGCTAAAGAAATGTCTTTAGTTTCGATTTCAATATTAGCGGTTTTGGTAAAGCTTTTAACTATAGGTAACCATGAATATGTTGCCAAAGCTGGAGCCTCGTCCGTCTTTGTGTACATTATTTTTGAAATCTGAGACATAATCCTTTTATATACTTTAATATTTATTTGAATTTGTTTGCAAAAAATTGCATGCGAATATACTAAATAAACAGGTTTACTTTTTAAAGTGATGACGATTTATACAACTGCTAATAAACATCACTTTTTTTGAGATTTTAAGAATTTTAAGAACTTCTATTTGTGAAGCTTTCATTTTATGAATAAAAAAAGCCATCCGTTTTACGAATGGCTCTAAGTTGTAATAAGTAAGAATATTATCTTCTTTCTTTAATACGTGCTTTTTTACCAGTAAGCTCACGGAAGTAAAAGATACGAGCTCTACGTACTTTACCACGTTTGTTGATTTCAATTTTTTGAATGGCAGGTAAGTTGATTGGGAAGATACGCTCTACACCTACAGTACCCGACATTTTACGAATTGTAAAAGTTTCAGAAGAACCAGAACCTCTTCTTTGTAGCACTACACCACGAAAGAACTGAGTACGACTCTTTTCACCTTCTTTAATTTCGTAATACACAGTGATAGTATCACCAGCAGAAAATTCAGGTAATTCGTTTTTTGTTACGAATTCTTCCTGAACAAATTTGATTAAATTTTCCATTTTAGGATAAAATATAGTTTAAATCAATACAACATTCACGTGTTTCGCCAGAGGTTGAATCAATGCGGGTGCAAAAATATAGTTTTCAGTATTAAGTGCAAAGTATTAAGTATTAAGATTTGTGTTAAATACTAATTTTTGAGATAACTAGGGCAGTCTTAATACTTAATACCGTCTACTGAGTACTTTTCTTTACCCTTTTCAAATACAAAAAATCCTGCGCATTATTGGGTAGGCCTTTTATATTAGGTTGTGTAAAACGAACAACTTCTTCGTAGTATAAGGGGATAATGGCGGCTTCATGAATAATAATTGAATCCATCTGCTGGTACATCTTTTTCCTTTCTTCAATATCAGGTATTAAAAAGCTTTGCCTATATAACTGGTCAAATTTTTTGTGATTGAAATGCACATAGTTTGGTCCATTTGGAGTATGATTTTTACTGTAAAAAGGAAGCATAAAATTTTCGGCATCAGGGTAGTCAGCAATCCAGCTTGATCTGAAAAGCGGTAATTCTCCAGCATATTTTTGTTTTCTTAATTGCGATTTCGGTAATACATTTATGTTTACTCCAATTCCAATTCGCTCAAGTTCCCCCTGAATAAACTCACATAAGTCAACATAGTCAGCATTGGTAGCAAGTTCAATCGTAGGATTGCTATTTCCTGTAGCTTTAATATATTTTTTCAAATATTTTTTCGCTAAGTTGGGTAGGTAACTGAACCCAATATTAGGATTGTGTCCTGCGATACCTCTAGGAATGAATCCACCTTCTGCTGGAAAACCTATGTTATTCCTTAAAAAGGTCATCATTTTTTTTCTATCAAAACCATAATTAACCGCTTTTCTTAAATCTATATTAGCAATATTATATAGATTATTATCAAGATAGAAGCCAATGTATTCAGAATTTAAGGAAGGCCCTTTTTGCATGATAAATTTATTCTTGTACCGCTCTTGAAGTTTTCCATCAACAGTTAATAAATCATCTTTGTAAGAAGCATCTACATTCGAAAGTAAATCTAATTTACCTTGAACAAACTGTAAGAATTCACTATGTTTATCTGGTAAG
>JAHDEF010000065.1 GCA_020628975.1 Aquimarina sp.
AAGATGAAGACTTTAACAAGCCTTTAGTCGGTATTGCAAGTACAGGTTATGAAGGAAATCCTTGTAATATGCACTTGAATGATTTGGCAAAAGAAGTCAAAGAAGGCGTCAACTCTAAAGAAACATTTGGATTAATTTTCAATACTATTGGCGTAAGTGACGGAATCGCAATGGGAACTCCAGGGATGCGTTATTCATTACCATCTCGTGATGTAATCGCAGATTCTATGGAAACGGTAGTACATGGATTATCTTATGATGGTTTGGTTACCGTAGTAGGTTGCGATAAAAATATGCCAGGAGCATTAATGGCGATGATTCGTTTGAATCGCCCTTCTATTCTTATCTATGGAGGAACTATTGCTTCAGGATGTCACGAAGATAAAAAGTTAGATATCGTATCTGCTTTTGAAGCTTGGGGAGAAAAAGTAGCAGGTACTATTGAAGAAGGAGAATATCGTCAAGTAATTCGTAAAGCAATTCCTGGTGCAGGAGCTTGTGGTGGAATGTATACCGCAAACACCATGGCATCTGCTATTGAAGTGTTGGGTATGTCTATGCCATATAACTCTTCTAATCCTGCCATCAGTGATGTTAAAAAGACAGAGTGTGTAACTGCTGGGAAGCAGATGAGATATTTGTTAGAAAAAGATATTAAGCCATCTGACATTGTAACAAGAAAATCAATTGAAAATGCAGTACGTTTAATCACCATTTTGGGTGGTTCTACCAATGCAGTATTACACTTTTTAGCGATTGCAAGAGCAGCTGATGTTGATTTTACGTTAGAAGATTTCCAAAAAATCAGTGACACGACTCCTTTTATAGCAGATTTGAAACCATCAGGTAAGTATGCTATGGAAGATTTACATGCCGTAGGAGGAATTCCTGCAGTATGTAAGTATTTATTAAAAGAAGGCTTACTTCACGGAGATTGTTTAACGGTAACAGGTAAGACATTAGCTGAAAATTTAGCAGATGTTGCTGATTTAAAAGAAGGTCAAGATGTAATTATGCCTTTAGATAAGCCAATCAAAGCAACAGGTCACTTACGTATGTTGTATGGTAATATTGCTACTGAAGGCTCTGTCGCTAAAATTACAGGGAAAGAAGGCTTACGTTTTTCAGGAACCGCAAAAGTATTTGATAGCGAATATGATGCTAACGATGGAATTCGTGATGGATTAGTGAAGAAAGGAGATGTAGTGGTAATTCGTTACGAAGGACCCAAAGGAGGGCCTGGAATGCCAGAAATGTTAAAGCCAACAGCTGCTATTATGGGAGCTGGTCTTGGAAAAGAAGTGGCTTTAATCACTGATGGTCGTTTCTCAGGAGGTACTCATGGATTCGTAGTAGGTCATATTACACCAGAAGCACAAGTAGGAGGAAATATCGGATTGATCGAAGATGGAGATGTAATTACAATTGATGCAGAAACAAATACTATTAATGTTGAAGTTTCTGATGAAGTGTTAGCAGAAAGAAGAAAATCATGGGTTGCACCAGAATTGAAAGTGAAGAAAGGAGTGCTTTACAAATATGCACGTTCCGTTTCTTCAGCATCTCAAGGATGTGTAACAGATGAGTTTTAGTCTTTACTAGTACTAAATAGTTAGTATTAAGTATTAAGATTTATTATAGTTAAATTGAAATATTAGTTTTCGACTGCTCCATTTGTCAGACTGAGCGCAGTCGAAGTCTAGATAATAGCAATAAATGCTAAAGGCCAATAGCTAAAGGCCAAAAGCCAAAAGTAATGAGTAAAAATAAAGAACGTATTACAGGAGCAGAAGCAGTAATTCGCTGTTTGCTAGCAGAAGGTGTAGACCTCCTATATGGTTATCCAGGTGGTGCCATAATGCCTGTATATGATGAATTATATAAGTATCAAGATAAGTTAACACATATCTTGGCACGTCACGAACAAGGAGCCATTCATGCAGCGCAAGGTTATGCACGTACTAGTGGTAGAGTAGGAGTCGCTATGGCAACTTCAGGACCAGGAGCTACAAATTTAGTGACAGGTATCGCAGATGCTCAAATTGATTCTACACCTTTAGTATGTATTACAGGGCAAGTAGCGTCACATTTATTAGGATCTGATGCTTTTCAAGAAACTGATATTGTTGGTATTTCAACGCCTGTTACCAAGTGGAATATTCAAATTACAAAAGCAGAGGATATTCCAACCATGATGGCAAAAGCTTTTTATATTGCTCGTTCAGGCCGTCCAGGCCCTGTTTTAGTTGATATTACAAAAGATGCGCAATTTGCTGAGTTTGATTTTAGCTATGAACCCTGTAAAGGCGTTCGAAGTTACAAAGCTATTCCTGCTACTGATCCACAATCATTAAAAGATGCTGCTGCTTTAATTAATGACGCAGAAAAACCAATGATCGTTTGGGGTCAAGGTGTAATTTTGGGTGAAGCTGAAGCAGAATTCAAAGCCTTTGTTGAAAAATCGGGAATACCAGCAGCTTGGACTATTCTTGGAGTATCTGCTTTAGAAACTGCTCACGATTTAAACGTGGGTATGGTAGGAATGCATGGTAATTATGGTCCTAATAAGCTTACCAATGAATGCGATTTATTAATTGCCATTGGGATGCGTTTTGATGATCGTGTTACAGGGAACTTGGAAACCTACGCAAAGCAAGCAAAAGTAATTCACTTTGAAATTGACCCAGCTGAGGTAAATAAAAACGTAATGTGTGAAGTGGCTGTTATGGGTAGTGTAAAAACTACTTTAGCCGATTTGTTGCCACTAATTAAAGAAAAAACCTATGCTTCATGGTTAGCTGAATTCAAAGCTTTTGATAAAATAGAGCAAGAAAAAGTTATTCAAGAAGAATTGTATCCATCAAAAGATGGGTTAAGTATGGGGGAAGTTATACGTAACGTAAATGAAGTTACAGGCGGTGATGCCGTTATTGTAACAGATGTTGGACAGCATCAAATGATGGCAATTCGTTATGCAGAGTTTGTGAAATCTAAAAGTAATGTAACTTCTGGTGGTTTAGGAACTATGGGGTTTGCTTTACCTGCTGCAATGGGAGCAAAACAAGGTGCACCAGACCGTCAAGTAGTCGCCGTTATTGGTGATGGAGGTTACCAAATGACCATACAAGAATTAGGTACAATATTTCAATATAATATCGGAGTTAAAGTATTGGTATTAAACAACGAATTTCTTGGAATGGTACGCCAATGGCAAGAATTGTTCTTTGATAATCGTTATGCATCTACAGAAATGGTAAATCCAAATTTTGTTAAGATAGCAGAAGGGTATAATATCCCTGCGAATAGTGTTTCTAAGCGAGAAGATTTAGCAGATGCTGTTAAAACGATGCTAGAGACACCAGGGCCTTACTTTTTAGAAGTTCGTGTAGAAAAAGAAAATAATGTATTCCCAATGATTCCAACAGGAGCTTCGGTTTCTGATATCAGATTAAGTTAAGCAAGCCATGGAAGAAAAAAAATATTACACCATATCTGTTTACACCGAAAATAATGTTGGGTTAGTAAACCGTATTTCAACCATTTTTTTGAAGCGTCATGTGAATTTATTAAGTATGACTGCTTCAGAATCTGAAATCGAAGATGTATATCGTTTTACGATTTTAGTGAAAATGACTGAGGAAAAAGTAAAGAAGATTGTTGGTCAAATTGAAAAGCAAATTGAGGTAATCAAGGCGTACTATCATACAGACGAAGAAACAATTTCTCAAGAAACAGCTTTATATAAAGTAAAATCTGAATTGTTATTCGACGAACCACAAATTCAGAATATTATTAAGAAAAGTGGAGCCTCGATTGTTACTGTCAATAAAAAGTTTTTTGTGATCAGTAAAACAGGAAGACGCATCGAAACAGAAGCCTTGCATTCAGCATTAAAGCCTTTTGGCTTATTGCAATTTACACGTTCAGGTCGCATTGCAGTTACAAAAGAAGCGATGATGATTTCTGATGTATTAAAAGATTTTGATGAGGAGTGATAAATGGGCTTTTTCGATATTATTGAGTCACAAAAAAAAGACCGTTAAGAAAATAGCTTAACGGTCTTTTTTTGTAATTGATTGATTGTCCCGTCCTAAAATAGCGTTACAGTCAAATGTTATTTATGGAATCAAAACATTCAAATTACGTAAAGCGTACCCAGAAAGATTATAGTTTATCATTTAAACTTCAAGTTGTTCAAGAGGTTGAGCAAGGTTTGTTAAGTAAAAGTCAAGCTCAACACAAATATGGGATTCAGTCAGATTCAACTATTGGTCGTTGGTTAAAGAAATATGGTAACTTTGATTATGACTACACTATCAATCCAAATATGTCCAAAACTCCAGAGCAACGTATTTTAGAATTAGAACAGCAAGTTAAACTTTTGGAAAAGCAAAAGGCAAGGGCTGAATTTTTAGCAGAACAGGCTGATAAAAAAGCTATCATATTTGATATGATGATTGATGTTGCTGAAGAAGAATTTAATATCCCTATTAGAAAAAAGCACGTACCCGAGTTATCAAAAAATATAGTCAAGAAAAACAAGAAAGCATAACAGCTGCCTGTGGTTTACTCGGGGTGAATAGACAGGTATATTATAGGACTATTCGTTCATCCAAAGATAAATTAGAACTAAGTGAAAAGGTAATTGATTTAGTGCTTTCTATTCGCGTATCAATGCCTAGGTTAGGAACAATAAAACTGTATTATTTACTAGAATCCAAGTTAAAAGTACTTGGGGTTGGTCGTGATAAATTATTCAGAATACTAAGAGCTAACAATTTACTAATTCAACCTAAAAAAAGTTATCATGTAACAACAGACTCACATCATAGATTTAGAAAACATAAAAATCAAATTAAGGATATTGAGTTCACTAGACCTGAACAGGTATGGGTAAGTGATATTACTTATGTGGGTAATAGAGAAAATCCTTGCTATCTAGCTTTGGTTACTGATGCATATTCTAAAAAAATCATGGGATATAATGTGTCAAATAGCTTAAATGTAAATGGATCATTAAGAGCTTTAGAAATGGCTATTTCTAAAAGGGTATATAAGAAAGAACCTATTATACATCATTCAGATAGAGGGCTACAATATTGCTCTAATGAATACCAAAAATTGCTTAAAAATAATGGCATTTGTACTAGTATGACAGAAAAATATGATCCTTATGAAAATGCTATAGCCGAAAGAATCAATGGCATACTTAAACAAGAATTTGCCATCGATAAATATGACACTTCAATTCAAATTAAAACTAGGTTGATTAAAAATGCTATTGAAATTTATAACAAAGGTAGACCCCATTTATCCAATTCAATGCTAACTCCTAATCAAATGCATCAGCAAAAGGAGTTAGTTAGAAAAAGCTACAAAAAAAGTAAGGTAGCATCTTAAAATTACTACCTTACTTATATATTAATTTTTGTAACGATTATTCAGGACGTCACAGATTGATAAATTCTACAAAGCTAAATCTTTATATCTTGACTACTTTTATAATATTGGTACCATTTAATGCAGTAATTTTCAAAAAGTAAGTACCTCCAGCAATTTTTGAAACATTTATTTCTTTAGAGGTTGTAGTTAAAATTAGCTTCCCTGAAACTGCATATAGCTCGGCTGTATCAAATTCAGCATTGATATGTAAGATATTTACAACTGGATTAGGGTATACGGTTACTAAAAGTTTATTATCAGATTGATTTATAGTACTTAATGTTTGATCTACCACATTTACAGTTCTGATTACTTGGTTTGCCATATTGCCTGTAAAGTCAGTAATATCGTATAAAACTTCATACTCTCCTGGAATACTTGTATCTACTTGACTCGCATCAATTACCACATTACCTCCATCGTCAGAAGTTGCCCCCAGCTCATTGTATGGATCGTTTATAATTATTTCTTGAGGGTTATCACCTGTTAAAGTTATAACAGGAACCATAGTATCAGCTGCATTTGAACTATCAAAAGTAGCTCCTACAAATTGTGTTCCTGGGAAATTAGTACAATCAGGAGAAGATGTTTGGTTATCTGGTCCACAAGCTGTAAAGAACAGATCTCTAGCTTGGCTAATATTGGTTTCAAAAGAAATATTAGAAGGCTTGTTAGAGTCTACATAACGAAATCTAAAACTAAGCAAGTGCTGTGCCGTACTCGTTACATTTTCTGTAAATGCCCCACTGCTGGTGATTTGTTCAAAAAATAAAGAAACTCTAGAAGGAGTGTTGTTTTGAGGAATAAAAAAGCCATAAATAGGGTTTCCTGAGGTGTTATTTTGATTTAAAACGGAACCTACAGGTTGCAAAAAGTCAAAATTATCGGTTGATTGATTTTGCCCATCAAATACATTTTCGCCAAAAGCAGCAGTATTGTAATTGAGGTATAATTGACCAGATCCTAATTTAAAGTCAGCTTGTCCATCAATCGCTTGTATAAATACATCGGCATGATACCACCAATCTTGTCCGTCAAAAGTATTGTTGGCGTTTTCAATAGTAAACTGAATATTTTGTCCAAGTAGTGAATTGGTGATCAAAACCAGTATGATGGTGATGTTGTTATAAATAAGTTTCATCTTTATATGATTTCTTAGTTTAATATTTTTATTAATCAGCTACCTCAATGCGTATGCTAGATATAGTTGAAAATTTAATCCATTATATTCGACCCAGAATGTGGGTTTAAAATTGTTGCGCTTTCCCTACACATGGGCGAATAATGCTATTGATATCCGTATTCTGTATTTGTCCATTCATGTCGGTATCACTAGTGTTATAACCACTAGTTCCCATTTGATTTCTGGCATTAGTAATATCACTATTCTGTGTTTGACCATTACCGTCTACATCACCTGCGTACATCGCATATTTCCCATTGGGTAGTTGCGTCACGGCATTTAATCCCCCTTCAATAGTGGATGGGCTAGAAGAGAAGTCAATAGGAATAGGCACCCCATCAAAAATTATAGGATCTTTTGAACGAATTGCCAAGTGGTTTCTATGATTTACGACTACATAGTAAGCACCTGGATCAACTACAAAATCAATAGGAGAATTCCCATCAATATCAACCACATCCCCATCACGTTGGAGTAGGGCAGAGCGCCCTTCGATAATGGTAGTGCTATCGTTGGGATTACGTAATTCTACCCATACCCAATCCACTACAGCATCTGCAGTACTACTTGTATTTTCTAAAACAGATTCTGAAGTTTTAATAGTATCAGAATAAGGAGAAGTAGAAGGTATTGCTTGAGTACGACGTAGGTCGTCACGCATTAGGTGTTCTTCAGCAGATTTAGGATTTAGTGCTGCTCCTAATAAGTATACATTAATTGCAGTCTTTTTTGTACAACGTAAGCCTCCATCATTAATCGTCCATTTATAAGTATCACCTGTAAGTAGTGTTCTTGCGCCTTCTGCTAAACAATAGGTAGCATCTGCATTTAAAGTTAAACCTGTAGGAATTTGAGTTTCGTCATCGTCTAAGGTTGCCCAACCGATTAGGGTAGCATCATAGTTTTCTGGGGACATCCCAGAATTTACTAACATATCATCCATACTATCTCCATTACTAATATCCCAAGCAGCTAAAGATTGATCGAATGCGGTTGCACCATCAAACATTTGTTCAAAGAAAGCTGCCTGTTGCATATTCCAATCATTTAAAGGTTGATTGAATCTTGTTGCTCTTTCAAACATATTAGCAAAATCAGTAACCTTAGCGGTATTCCATTGATCTAAAGGTTGATTGTATGCAGAATTGTTTTTAAACATACTTGACATACCTTCTACGTTACTTACTGTCCAGCCATTAATATTTTCATTGAAACCAGAAGCTTCAAATAGACCTGATAAGTCTGTAATGTTGCTTACATTCCAGTTGCCAATGTTGTCTTTAAAATCTTCTAAATTTGTACACCCTGAAAAAGTATTGTGTAATGAAGTTACTTTAGATAAATCAGGTGTATCATTCGCATTTAATTTTAAATTAGTACAACCCCGAAAGGCAAGATTAAAGCTTAGCCATTCTTGTGTTCCCCATTGTTCTACGGTCTGTAATTTTGCAGCATCTGTATTTGATAAAGTTCCAAAACGGATAGTAGGAAAATCTCCAAGAATCCTTATGGTATAAATTCCTGGGTTAATATATCGATGTTGCACGCTACCTGTAACTCCTGTTAAAACAGGATTTCCATCTCCCCAATCTATGGAATAATTATATCCATCCCCAGTAGTTGGGATTTCAATATTTTCATTATTTGAAGTAGTTTGCCATGTAGTGATAAAAGCATCGGTACAGCTTTCTCCTCCATCCGTAATTGTCCAGTTAAGAATGTCTGTTAAACGGTTTCTTTCAGTGCTAGATAAGCAATACTTACTGTTTCCTGCATTTAAGTTAATATCAGTGATCACTGGTGGCTCATCAGTAGCATATTGTAACCAAGAATTTAAACTACTATCATAGTTTACGGTAGATAAAGTAACTCCATCAAGGAAATCTGTAATATCAGCAATACGTGTTATGTTCCAAGAGGCTAGGTTTTGATCGAAAGCTTGTGTACTTTTAAACATATCTCTGATAGAAGTTACGCGACTTATATCCCATTTTCCAATAGGTTGATTAAAAACCTCTGCTGCTGCAAACATTCCGGTCATCCTAACATCTGCGTTGTTGTTAATAGTCCAGTTAGAAATATCTTGATTAAAAGCGGCAGTATTACTGAACATATTTATAAAATCGGTGACTTTACTTACATCCCAGTTATCAATCATTCCATTAAAAACGGTGGCACCCGCAAACATAAAGGCCATATTGTTAACATTGCTTACATCCCAGTCATTAAGGTTAAGAGCATTAAAACGGTTACAGTCATTGAACATTCTATTCATTTTTTGTACTTGGGTTAAATCAGGCCTATCCATTGCATTATAGGTTAGTGCAGTACAACCCCAAAAAGATTCTTGAAATGATTGCCAAGCGATATTACCCCATTGTTCAATGGTTTGTATTTTTTCTCTATCTCCTCTATTACTAAAATAAATTCTTGGAAAATCTCCTATAATTCTAACTGTGTAGCTTTCAGGTGTACTGTAAGTATGAGT
>JAHDEF010000066.1 GCA_020628975.1 Aquimarina sp.
AAAATCAAGCAGCTTCAAATTATTAGCTTTAATTAGTTTTCTAAATGGTTACGTGGCAGCTATTTTATATTCTGGAGATATGGATCATATTCGCCAAGAACTAGTTATGACAGGGGCTATTTTTACTTTATTTCTTGCATTAAATTACCTAACCAATAAATCTAGAATTTTATAAATAATACTGATTATGGAATCACAAACGTTAACACGAAGTATTAAATTGATAGATGGCGTTTTTACTGCTCTACAAGCAAATGATATCATCAAAGATTTAATTGACACCAAAATTAATCACCACAAATTGAATCGACTGCGTTTAACTGAAGGCAACCAAAATGACCACACCCCTCACGATAATTCTAGACTAACAGCACTTACCCAAGAAAAAGAACGACTTCTGGAAATAATTAAAAAAGCAAAACAACACAATAAAAAAATAAAGTTGATCAGCTCGATTGACATTGAATATATAGACTAAAAATTTAAAAATGGATTTACATTTACTTATCGATAACCTTACCAACCCTGCATTATTATTTTTCTTTTTAGGTGTTTTTGCCGTTTGGGTAAAAAGTGACTTAGAAATTCCAAAGAACTCCTCTAAGTTTATATCACTTTACTTACTATTTTCTATTGGCTTTAAAGGAGGCCAGGAGTTGGCGCACAGCGAATTTACATCTGAAATTTATTCGGGAATTATTCTAGGAATTCTACTCGCTTTAATAGTACCGATTTATACATTCTTTATTCTTAGAAAAAAGTTTTCTACAGAAAATTCGGGTGCTATAGCTGCTACTTATGGCTCTGTTAGTGCTGTTACCTTTATTACCGCTGTTAGCTTTCTAGATTTGGAACAAATAAACTACGGAGGTCACATGGTCGCAGTTATGGCGTTGATGGAAGCCCCATCAATAATTATTGGCGTATTACTAATGCGAATTTTTTCTGACGGCAAAAGATCCTCAAAAGAAATGTTTGGCCTAGTAAAACATGCCGTAACTAATGGAAGCGTGCTTTTGATACTAGGAAGTTTATGTATTGGATACTTAGCAAGTGACGCTCAAGCTGCGGGTATTAAACCTTTTACCACTGATATTTTTAAAGGATTTTTAGCGGTATTTTTATTAGATATGGGTATAACTAGCGGAAAGAAAATCGGTGCACTTATGAAAAAAGGATGGTTCGCCCTAGCTTTTGCCATTATTGTTCCCTGTATAAATGGTTGTATTGTGGCTTATATTTCAGGTTTCTTTCTTGATGAAGTGGGTAATAGGTTCTTAATCTCAATACTTGCAGCAAGTGCTTCTTACATTGCAGTACCTGCGGCAATGCGAATTGCGGCTCCGAAAGCAAACCCTAGTTTGTATTTGCCCATGGCTTTAGCTATAACATTTCCTTTCAACATTACTTTAGGTATGCCCATATATTTGTATATAATTCAACATGGATTTTAGATAGTTATGATGCATAAAAGAGGCTGTCTAAAAAGTATCATAAACGAAGGCTGAGCGTTAGTCGAAACCTATAGATGAGCTGATAATCAAACCATATTTCGGCTTCGCTCAATGTTCGTTTAGAGGATTTTTAGCTTTTTAGACAACCTCTTTTTCAATAAAGCAATTATGAAAAAAACTTTTTTAATTAGAATTACTAGTTACCAGGAAGACAACCCTATAATCTCTCCATTAGGACCTTCGAAAAAAGTGTATTTATCACGAACATAATTTTCGTTTTCTAGAACGTATCCTGCTTTTTTAAGCTTATCTCCTATAGGGCCGATATCATTTACTTTTAACATAAAATGATTATGGTTTGTATTTCCTATTGGTTTGTATGAACTCATGGATTCAGGCGAAGGTATAGACAAACTAATCTCTAATTCATCAGCTTTCAACTTTAAGTTAAGCATTCCCTCTAATGCACCATGAAACACTTCTGCATTAGATAACTTAAACCCAAGTATTTCACGATAAAGTTCTAATGTTTTCTCTATTTCGAGCACATGAATACAAATATATCGTAACCCAGTAACCCTAGCTTCTGAAATATTCGATTGATCCTTTTTAGGCTTATCCTTTTCTTGAGCAGAAATCTGATTAAATGATGTAAATAATAACGCTAAAAAAAGGATTCCTTTAAAGCTAGAGGTTGGAAATGTCTTGCAATTCATTTTTTTTATAATATTAAATGTTATTTGAATATAACTATTTTAAAATCAATATATCTCGTTATTTATTTTCTAGTTTCCAAGTACGAACCCAATCAACACGCATAGTATTAACGTCGTTATCATTTAAATCTTGCTTTTCAGGTAAACCGCCAATGTTACACATTTCGTTGGTCCACAAATCAAAAATAAGCTCCAGAGACCTTTCCATATCCTGGCTAGTTGTTACTTTACCAGCTACTTCACCATTTAAATAAAACTGAACATTTCTAGCGTCTATCCACCAAGCCCCTACAATATGATAATCTTCATCCCAAGTTTTTCCTTTGTTTGGATTGGCATCAGACAAAAATCTTGTGTCGAAATTGCCATGACGGTTCTCTGTTTGCCCATCTTTTGCTATGAAATATTGTGAATTCATCTGGGTAGGAAACAAATGTGGATCCCAAAGATAAGTTGGATCATTCGCCGATAAGTCTCTACATTCCTGTGTAGGATTTGGATTATTTTCAACAATATCAATTTCGTCTCTATCATTAATATCTCCATTATTCATCCAAAATGTATTGAATGCAGCTATATTTGCCGTTTTCATACTACATTCTGTATACATAGGATATGTGATTTGCATATTAGAATGTATCCTTGCTGTTTGAAACCAACGCCCTTCGGGGTTATTTTCATTAAGAGTAGCTTTTATCCAGAGTTTCCCTTCTTCAACACCAGAATTTTGAGCGCTGCCTGACATAAACACAGGAACATTGTAATGCCAAAATGAATTAAACCACTTTGATCGATCGATTTCATTTCCGTTGAATTCATCAGACATTTCTTCTACTTTAACCCATTCCATACCGCTAGGGGTTGTATCGTCTAGAGAAACAAATGAGGGTAAATTAGAATCAAAATCAGAAAGCTCAAAAGGTACAATTTCATCCTTTTTTTCATTGTCCACCATACTGACTCCTCCTCCTAGTGCATCACTACTATCTGAGGAACATGAAGCCAAAACTACAAGCAAAGTACCTGCTAAAATTTTCAAAGTTTTCATAATAAGTTGTTTTAAATTTTAAACTCATAACTAGTTTCACGAAAACATATTTTTTTCCAACAAGCGGTATTTAATTTTAAATAATTAAATCAAAATCCAGAATAAACCACTAAATCGTTTTCGTGACTACACAAATTTAATATTACAGGTACAACTATCTGTTCAATTTATTTTATTGAAAAATTTTATAATCAAAATGAAATTTAAAAAATCTATAAGAATATTTTTTTATTCAACGAATTCTAAATGAATAACCCATTGGTATTTTTGATTTTTGAGTTTCTAATGAAATGTCCACTTTCGGGAACTTGAGTTTTTATTATCTGGAAAATCTAACGGAACTTCTTGTGTAACCTTTCCTGTAGCTACCCACTCAGCTCCTCGCTGAAGCGTAGTCATGAAACCTACGCACTCCATAGAGTAATCGAAATGCCCTAGAGTGCTATGGAAAACCCGACCTTCTCCATAATTAACAGTTAACATAACAGGCACATGTTTACCTGTACCTTTAATACTTTCATCATACCAAGGGTCATTTAGCTCCACATCTGCATGAGCTGTGGCTAAAATAGTAGCATTATTAAAAGGCCCCCTCATCCGATCATAAAGCTCATCTTTAGTATGTATCCATTGGTAAGGAAGTCCTTTTAATATAGGGTGTTCAGGTTCACGATGTTTTATTGAAAATTCATATTCATTACCATGTGAAGCACAAACTCTAGCCGAAAAATCTTTTACAACCTCTCCATCCTCCTCAACATACACAAACGGCCCTGTGGTTGCATTTCTTCCTCCCCATGCCCCAAGGCCAATCATTTGATTGTATGCATCCCAATCTCCCCAAGCATTATTGGCAGCGTGAATCACTACTAAGCCTCCACCTTTCTTTATATATTTTTCAAATCTTTTTTTCATTTTTTTTGACCATTCAGGTGTCAATTCTCCAAAATTCGAAACAACCACGTCATATTCCTTAAAATCAATTTCGAAATCTGTAGTTTTCTGAGGTTTTGAAACAACAGGGCGCTGAACCGTATCTAAAGGATATGTGGATAAGAAATAATCATGCGCTTCAGGGCGCCAATCAAAATACCTAAAACCTTTCCAAACGGTATCTAACCTTGAAATTTCGACTTCAAATAAGCCTGTTTTTTCAAGGTAGTCTTTCATCATTAAAGATGTTTTAGGCCACACATAATGGTTACTCGATCCATCTAGAATAAGCGCCTTTAAAAGTTTAGGTTGATTTTGAGCATAAACGAAATAACTTATTGATATAAAAAAAAATAAGATTCTGATTTTAATAAAATTCATTTCAAAAAGTTTATCTATTAAATAGTTGGGTTATGTGTTACACGATATTTTTGAGGGGTTGTTTTCAAATGCTTCTTAAACACCGTCGTAAAGTATTGGCTTGTAGAAAAACCACAATTATATGCGATATCTGAAGCACTTAAATCGGGCTGTTCCAATAACATATTGCAAGCCATATCTAACCTTTTTTTTGTCAAAACCTGCATAGGGGTTAAATTTGTAAGCTGCTTACAATGATGCGTAAACCTTGTAACACCAAGCCCCGACGAAGTAGCCATTTCCTCTATTGTCCACCTGTATGAAGGGTTTTTACTCAGCTCATCTAAAAACAGTTTAGCAGAACGAAGACTGTCAGTTAAGGATTCATTTAGTATTAACTTTCCCCTGTCGAACATTTCTAAAATTAAAATCAATAGCTCGTTGATATATATTCTCAACTTAGACGAAGAATCGGTATTGCTACTATTAAGTACGCCATTTATTTTCTTAAAACAATCTTTAATCTCTGAAGTTGCTTTCCACACAGGTTGTTCATTTTGTCTTATTGACAAGGTCAAACGATTTAAATCTTCATCAGATAGAACTATCCAATCTGGCCATTCCCATTTTTGATGAGGACGACGCACATCTACATCAATTATAATCCAGTAAAACTTACCAACACCCACATTAGGGTTACCTACTTTGTGTTGTTGCCAAGGCCTAGTAATGGTAAAGTCACCTGCAGAAAGTTCCATCTCGCTATTTTCTACCGCATAAGGCATAGAACCTGATTCCAAAAAATGAAACTCTACACCTTCATTTCTATGCCAATCTAACCCCCAATCTTGCTCATAACTTGCATTCCAATAGCCTATAGTATTTAAGCCTTCAGTCTCTTTTGTGAGCCGCTCACCTGGATAGGTATGCCTAGCCAAAGCTTTAAACTCAACAACAGATCTTTGATGCGCATCGACAAGAGGCACACAAGTATCAGCATGAAAAATTGCTCCATTGTCATTTTCAAAGGGTAGTATTAAATGTTTGATTTTATTCATTGCAAAATAT
Source organism: Aquimarina sp. (assembly GCA_020628975.1). GTDB lineage: Bacteria > Bacteroidota > Bacteroidia > Flavobacteriales > Flavobacteriaceae > Aquimarina. The sequence goes on from JAHDEF010000066.1 coordinate 5,580, forward strand.
TGAACAGTGCAAATTACAAATGTATATATTTTTATGACAACGAAAATTAAGCATCTATTTTAAACATATTGATAGCTTTTATCTTAAATTTTTATCATTATGACAAAAGAAAAATCTTCATTACATTTATTTCGAGCTAGTTGTTTTGCTCTGATAACTACTGCTATGACTTTTGCCATTCGTGCAAAAATTGAAGAAGTTTTTACAACTGAATACCATTTAACCAACGAGGAAATTGGTTTTGCTTTTGGCCCTGCTTTTTGGGGATTTACCCTAGCTATGGTTATCGGCGGAACATTGGTAGACTATTTTGGAATGAAAAAGATTTTAAACGTAGCAACTATCGGACACATACTAGGTATTGTAATCACCATTTTTGCTAGAGACTTTTGGACACTATTCGTAGGTACTCTTTTCATAGGCATTGGTAATGGTATGGTAGAAGCTGCCTGTAATCCGCTTGTAGCTGCTTTATTTCCCGATAATAAAACTAAAATGCTTAATCGCTTCCACGTATGGTTTCCTGGAGGTATTGTGATCGGTAGTGTGTTGGGATATTTACTTATCGATCTATTGAACCTACATTGGACAATTCTCGTTGCTATGCTATTCATTCCGCTAGGGATTTATACAACTATGATTTTTGGAAAAACATTTCCAAACACAGAACGCGTAACTTTAAAAGTCAGCAATAAAAATATGATTAAATCGTGCATTTCACCACTATTCATATTTATGATATTATGTATGTTTCTAACAGCTGCTACAGAATTAGGTACTGGACAACGTATATCTTCTTTGTTGGGAACCTCAGGTGTTCCGCCATTGCTGATTTTAGCTTTTATTAACGGAATAATGGTTGCTGGAAGATATTTTGCAGGAGAAATAGTACATCGTATTAATATTTCATTAATGCTATTACTATCCGCAATTTTTTCTTTTCTAGGTTTAATCTTATTAAGTTACACATCAGGTATTGCTGTTTTTATATCTGCAGCTGTATTTGCAATTGGTGTTTGTTATTTTTGGCCTACCATGCTGAGCTTTATTGCTGAAAAAATACCTGAAAGTGGTGCTTTAGGATTATCCTTAATGGGGGGAGCAGGAATGTTATCCGTTTCTTTGATTTTACCAATTATGGGAAGTTATATGGATGCAAATACTACAGGCCTAGAAACACTACGATTAATGGCAATTTTACCAGCAATACTTATTATTGCCTTTGGAATATTAAATTTATTACAAAAAAGAAAAGCGTAATTTTTAAATGAAAAACAGAAAACTGAGAATGGGAATGGTTGGTGGCGGAAAAGACGCTTTTATTGGTGCTGTACACCGTATGGCAGCTAACCTAGATGGTCAAATTGAAATTGTTTGTGGTGCTTTTAGTAGTAATCACGAAAAATGTATAGAAACAGGTAAATCTATTTTCATTGATGAAAATCGCTGTTATCCTACGTTCGCTGAAATGATGAAACAAGAAGCTAAGCTTCCTACACATATACGAATGGATTTTGTGGCTGTTGTAACGCCCAATCACTTACACTATTTACCTGCAAAATTGGCTCTAGAACATGGATTCCCTGTAATAATAGACAAACCTATCTCTTATACTACAGAGGAAACACTTCAATTGAAAGAAATTGTTGAAAAAACACAATTACCTCTCGCAGTAACCTTTACTTATAGTGGTTACCCTATGGTAAAACAAGCACGAACTTTAGTAAAACAAAAAGATATTGGAGATATTACTAAAATTGTAGTTTCATTTCCTCAAGATTGGTTGACCGAAAAAATTGAAGACACCAACCAAAAACAAGCCGCTTGGCGTACAGATCCTTTACGAAGTGGCAAAAGTGGAACTTACGGTGACATAGGTACCCATGCTGCTCATTTAGCTGAATATATTAGTGGCCTGAAGATTACAAAAGTACTTTCTCAATTAAACAAAGTTGTAGATGGAAGGCCTTTAGATGATGACGCTAATGTGTTTCTCGAGTTTGAAAATGGAGCTAAAGGAATTTTAGTAGCTTCACAAATTTGTGCTGGGGAAGAAAATGGGTTTAAAATAAATGTTTTTGGAAATAAAGGAAGTGTTCAATGGTCGCAAGAAGACAATAACTCACTATACGTAAAATGGTTAAATAAACCACTTCAAAAGTACAGATCAGGAACAAATAACAATTACCTTTCCAAAGAAGCCTTAGCGCATTTACGAATTCCTAGTGGTCATCCTGAAGGCTATCTTGAGGCTTTTGCCAATATTTATCGAAACTTTGCAGAAGGTATTAGAGCACATAAAGCAAAAAAACCACAAAACCCTATATTAGATTACCCCAGTATCGATGATGGCTTACACAGTATGTCATTAATTGATGCGGTCGTTTCCTCTACTGAAAAAGGGAACAAATGGGTAACGGTAGCATACTAAGTATTATATAATAGTAAAGGGTAAGAAACATAAGATGAAGAAAATTAAAGGTCCAGGAATATTCCTAGCACAAGTACTTGGTGACGAAGCACCTTATAACAATCTAAAAGATATTTGTAAAACCGTGGCTTCTTTAGGCTATAAATCAATACAAATTCCTACTTGGGATACTCGTATTATTAATATTGAAAAAGCAGCATATAGTAAAGATTATTGTGATGAAATAAAAGGAATAGCCTATGATGAAGGACTAGAGGTTTCCGAACTTTCTACCCACCTTCAAGGCCAATTAGTTGCTGTTCACCCTGCCTATAGCTGTATGTTTGATGGCTTTGCTCCTTCAGAAGTCAAAGGCAACCACAAAGCGAGAACAGCTTGGGCAACAGAACAAGTAAAACTAGCTGCATCTGCGAGTAACCATATGGGAATAAGCCCTATGGCTACTTTTTCAGGGTCGTTAATGTTTCATACCGTTTATCCGTGGCCGCAACGCCCTAAAGGTCTTATCGAAGAAGGTTTTAAAGAACTAGCTGACAGGTGGCTTCCTATATTAAATCATTGCCAAGAAAATGGGGTTGAACTTTGCTATGAAATACACCCTGGCGAAGATTTACACGACGGAGTAACTTTTGAACGTTTTTTGAAAGCTACCAACCATCACGAGAGTTTAAAAATGCTTTACGATCCTAGCCATTTTCTGCTTCAGCAACTTAATTACTTACAATATATTGATATCTACCACGAGTATATAAAGATGTTTCATGTAAAAGATGCTGAATTTAACGCTACAGGAAAATCTGGAATTTATGGCGGGTATCAAGACTGGATCGACCGACCTGGTAGGTTCCGTTCTTTAGGTGATGGACAAGTAGATTTTAAAAGTATTTTCAGTAAACTCACTCAATATGGCTTTGATGGTTGGGCGGTATTAGAATGGGAATGTTGTATCAAATCGTTAAAACAAGGCCTAATAGAAGGTGCTCCGTTTATAAATAATCATATCATTGAGGTCTCCGATAAATGCTTCGATGATTTTTCGGGTACTAATTCTAATAAAGATC
>JAHDEF010000067.1 GCA_020628975.1 Aquimarina sp.
CTGATTTACAAGTATTGCAATCAGGAATTTATACCTATACCATAATTGGTAATAATGGTTGTGGAGTAGAGCGATCGACGAGTCAAGTTACAGTTACCATAGTTGAGCCTCCATTTATTGGTGATGACTTTACAGAAAGTTTCTGTGCAGAAGCCGTTAGTGTCAACCTATTCGATTTATTAGATCGAAATACCAGCAGAGGAGGGAGTTTTAGTGTAGTAAGTACTGATGATGCAGAATTTTTAATGAATAACGGAACATTGAACTTCACCAATGTATTAGCAGATCGAACCATTGATGTAGTGTATACTTTACCAAGTACCAATGTTTGTAATGCTAGTACGTTAACAGCAAGTATTGAAATCATTAAAATTGATCCTCCAGAAATGCCGCAGAATACCTATTGTGTACTTGCAGCTACCAGTCTTTCAGAAGTTGAAATTGAAGCCAATGAAGTATGGTTCGAAACGTTGACAGCTGAGCAGCCTATATTCTCAGATCCTGTACTTAAAGATAATATGGTATTGTATTTAGAAAAGCAAAATAGAGGCTGTGTTTCTAATCGTATTCCTGTAGCGTTTCAAATTTTAAATCTAGGGGAAGTTGATGCATCAAATGGTATTTCTGATTGTACAATTGATTTTCAAGATGTAGTAACTCCTAATCAAGATACCGTTAATGATACTTTTACATTGAACATTGAAACAGATGGTATTACGGGGAAGACTTTCAATATCCCTGAGGCTTTTCCCGATTATGATTTAAAAATATACAACCGCTATGGTGTTTTGGTTTATGAAGCCCGTGGTCAGCAAGCAGAATTTAATGGGAGCCCTAATGTAAATGGAGCAGGAGGAACATTAGCTACAGGAGTATATTTTTATGTTTTCAATCCCAACTTTGAAAACAATCAACCGATTCAAGGAAGTTTTTATTTAAGCAAATAAGCCATGCGAAATTTTATACTTACACTATTTTTGGTAGTAGCAAGACTGGTTTGTTTTGCGCAACAATTACCACAATATTCACAATACTATTACAATCTTTCGACCGTAAACCCAGGTTATGTGACGAACAAACAAGATATTGTTTCGTTAGGAGCTTTATACCGTCAACAATGGCAAGGTATTGATGGTTCACCAAGAACATTAAATGGTTTTGCTTCAGTTCCGTTAAATAAAAAAATGGAAATCAGTATAAACTATGTGAATGATCAAATAGGTTCAGAAATAAAAGTGGTCAATCAACTCGCAAATGTTGATTATGCTTATGTGGTAGACCTAACTAAAGATATTCATTTATCTATGGGGGTTAAAGTTGGACTCACAAATTTCAATGTGACCACCAAATCAGCCGATCCTTTAAATGATGATTTTTTTAATAATCAAAAAAGAAGTACAGATTTCAATTTAGGCGCGGGCTTATTTCTATTTACCGATAATTTGTATTTCGGAGTTTCTACGCCCAACTTTATTTCGAATACATTAAGGTCTAATGACGGGATTACATTTAGTGAAGTACAATCACATTTATTTGGAGTAGCAGGATATATTTTTGAAATTTCTGATGATGTAAAATTGAAGCCATCAGTATTGGTGCGTTACACGAGTGACACACCATTGAGTTACGATCTTTCATTAAACACCCTGTTGTTGAATCGTTTTGAATTAGGAGTTTCCTACCGAAATCAAGATGCTGTTGTCGGTTTGGCAGCTTTTAATATTACGCCTTCTTTAAAAATAGGCTATGCTTATGATGTTACCACTAGTGACTTGAATTTAACATCACAAGGAAGTCATGAGTTTATATTATTGTATGACTTTGATTTACTAGGCTTAAAGAAAAACTACGCATCACCTCGATTCTATTAAATTCTGCATATGAAATCATATCTATATATCTTATTTGTTCTTGTGTTTTCGGTAGCACAGGCACAACAATCAAATACTCGTGCTGATCGCTATTTCAAACAAGGTGATTATTTATCAGCAATTGATGCTTATAAAGCCGAAAAAACGAGTAAAAAACGCCGTAAGTATGTTGTAAAACAATTGGCTACTAGTTACTACAATACCTTTCAGTACCGAAAAGCGTATCGATTTTTGAAAACGATCTCTAAATGGGATTTAGCAGAAGATGAACAGCACTTTTATTTTAAAACCTATCAAGTGCTTTCAGCTATTGGCGCTTATGAAAAGGCGCTTCCTTACTTAGTAAAATATCAAGAAGCTACCCAGCAAGAAGTTATTGAAATTGATCAAGCTAAAAGTACTATCGAGAAGTTTAAACTTAAAGACAATGATTATGTAGTCAAAGCAGTCGACTTCAATTCTGAAGCAGCTGAATTTGGAGCTACTTATATAGATGGAGAAGTGTATTTTTCTTCAGATCGATCAACCAATCAAATTCTTCAAAAAGATTATAAATGGACACATCGTCCGTTTTTAGATATTTTTAAAGTCCCTGTAGATGATGCCTATCGCAAAACCGATGACCCTAAAACATTAGCATCGCCTTTAAATTCAAAATGGCACGAGGGTAATTTTTGCTTTACGAAGGATAAAAAAACGATTTATATTTCAAAGAATAATATCGATAAAGGAAAGCAAAAGTTTGATAGCTTAAATACCAATGCTGTTCATTTATATAAAAGTGTGAAAAAAGATAGCACATGGGGTGCGTTAGAAAAATTACCTTTTAATAATGTAAATTATTCAATTGAACATCCGACACTTAATAAAACAGAAGACACCCTATATTTTTCCTCAAATAAGCCAGGTGGTTATGGGGAATTTGATTTGTATGCTATTGCTATAAAATCAGATAGTATTTATGGAGAAGCTATAAATCTAGGTAATAAAATTAATACGAAGCATCGTGAGCAATTTCCGCACATTTCTCAGAATGGAGATTTGTTTTTTGCTTCTGACGGTCATTTAGGATTGGGAATGTTAGATTTATTTGTCTCAAAAAAAGTGAAAGGTGAATTTGAAGCGCCTATAAATTTAGGAGCACCCGTTAATTCTAGTTTCGATGATTTTTCGATGAATTATCACAACGAAAATTCAGGATTTTTCACTTCAAATAGAAATCGAGTAAACGATGATATTTATGCATTTCAGCAAATAGGAGAAATATTTCCAAGACCTTACAACAGTACTTTTGAAGTTCGTGATTACCTTACACAAAAAATTATACCTGAAGCCACAGTTCGTATTTCCGACAACTTAGGGCAAGTACTGTTATCTAAAACATTGGATGAAACTTCTACAGTAGAAATGCCATTAATGCCAGAAAGCTATACCTTTTACGCAAGTGCAATAGGCTATGATGCAAAAGAAAAACAAATTTTTGTACGAGAGAAAGATGGAGAAGTATACGTGATCTACTTACAGAAAAATGAGAGTTTCGAGCAAATAAAAAGTCTAGAAAAAGAAATTGAAAAAGAAGTAGCTTCACGTTTCGATTGCCCTGAAATAAAAGATCAGTCAACCTTAAAGAAGCAGCTTTTAGAAGATAAAGTAGGTCCGCCAGTAGTAGAAAAAAACGGGAAACTTTACTTCGAGTTACCACCAATTTACTTCGATTATGATAAATGGAATATTCGAAAAGATTCACGATTGGTACTAGATCAATTAGCAGAAAAATTAGAGAAATATAAAACCGTTCATCTGCAAATTAATTCACATACTGACAGTCGAGGTTCTAATGAATACAATCAAATTCTATCCGAGAAAAGGGCAGAATCTACTCGAAATTATTTAGCTCTTGTGGGTTATGTTAATGCTAGGCGACTACGTTTTAGAGGCTTTGGGGAATCGCAATTAATAATCAATTGTAGTAATTGTACAGAAGCACAACATCAAACCAACCGACGCAGTGAATTCGAAATTGTAAAGTACTAATACCAATTTTCAATTCGAAACATAATAATTTAGTAAATTGTAGGTTATAAGTAAAGATTCTAGTTTAGAATCCCCCACTATCTAACCAACATTTACTCATATGAATTGCAACACAAGTTCGCTTGATCCTTACATTCCATCGGCATCGAACCCATGGGATAGTAAAAAGGCTACGCATTTATATAAAAGATTAGCAACAGGAGTTTCTCCCTTAACCATAAACGCGGCATTGGGCAGGACTCCCAGTGAAATTATTGACGTGCTTTTTGATGAAGCACTTTCTATACCAACTACACCATTACCAGAATGGGCCACGAAATCTAAAGCGGAATATGAAGCAGAAGGCTTGGAATTTGGTGAAGTCAATGGCGATAATATGAAAGAATGGCAAATGCAATTCTTTAATGATATTCGAATCAATAAGCTGCGTGAACGAATGACTTTGTTTTGGTCAAATCATTTCGTGACCGAAAAAAACACCTACAGCTGCGGGCGTTATATGGTGTCATATTACGAAACACTACAAATTAATGCTCTTGGTAATTTCAAAGATTTTGTACACGATATAGGTTTAACCGACGCCATGTTATCCTACCTAAATGGTTTTGAAAACACCAAGCAGCGTCCTAATGAAAATTATGCTCGTGAGTTATATGAACTTTTTACCTTAGGTCAAGATCAAGAAGATATCGAATATACGCAGCAAGACATTATTGAAACTTCTCGAGCGCTAACAGGTTATAATGATCGTATAGCATGTGAAGGAGTCGATGGTGATTGTCGTTGCCAGCCCATAGTTTTTAATCCAGATAAATTTGATAACTCTTCAAAAACCATTTTTGGAGAAACAGGAAACTGGAATTATGAAGATGCTATCGATATTTTATTCAATCAAAAACCCTTACTGATAGCCAAATTCATAATGGGTAAATTGTATCGTTTTTTTGTGAGTCCACAAATTAATGACGCTATTGTTGATGAATTAGCACAGGATTTTTTAGATAACGGTTTTGAAATCGTTCCACCATTAAAAAAATTATTTAAAAGCGAACATTTTTTTGACGACAAAGCCATTGGTACTTTAATTAAAAGTCCAGTAGATTACTTTGTCAATTTTGTAAACGTTACCGGTTTCCCCATAGATTTTTCGACGAGACGTGATTTAGAAAAATTTGTATTCAATAATACAAGTGCTATGGGGCAAGAATTATTTCAACCTGTAGATGTAGCAGGATGGCAAGGCGATTATGATTGGATCAATACAAGTTCATTAGTAGTTCGATGGGAAACTTTAAACAATATTCTGTGGGAACTAAGTAATACCAATCGTGATGGTATGCCTGAAGAATTTAGGCGTTTTGCTAAAGAAGCTGCAAATGCTATTACTATAGATATTTCTGACGCAAATGCTTATGCCGATCAATTAGCCTTAAATATAATTCATGCCTTTATTCCACAAGGTTTAAACACAGCTTCTGACTATGAAAGTCTAATAACAATTTTCAAAGAAGGAGATAATATTCCGCCTCAGCATTATACTGATGGTATTTGGCAGTTAGAATACCAAGAATTACCTATTCAAGTAAAACAGCTACTTGAGGCATTAATACAAATACCCGAATTCCAACTTAACTAATTTTAACTATGTGTACACATCAAAATTTGCATAACGCACAGCCTGGTTCTGATATTCATAGTCAAGAACACGAAAAATGGAGTAGAAGATCTTTTCTACAAGCCTTGGGGTTTGTTGGGGGAGGGAGTATGTTGTTGGGTGCCAATCAAATTTCAGCTGCTGTAAATTCACCTTTGTCACAAGCAATCAACGATACCGAAACCGAAAATATATTAGTTTTAATTCGTTTGAAAGGGGGAAATGATGGATTGAATACTATTGTTCCCGTTTATGATTACGATAAATATGCCAATTTCCGTCCTAATTTAAGGCATTCAGAAAATTCTTTAATAAAATTAGATGATGATTTTGGTATGCCTAACTATATGAGTGATCTAGAATCCATGTGGGGAGAAGGCTCGATGAAAGTGGTACATGGTGTGGGCTATGAAAATCAAACATTATCGCACTTTAAGTCGTCAGATATTTGGGCGAGCTCTGTAACAGATGACTCAGAAAACTCTGGATTTATGGGAAGGTATTTCAATGGTTTGTACCCTGATTATTTAGTGAATCCCCCCGAAAAGCCAGCAGCCATTCAAATTGGTAGTTTTGGGAATTTAATTTTTGATGACGAAGGTATAAACAACTATGCCATAACAATTTCAAACATTCAATCATTACGTAATATTGAAGAATCAGGTGGATTACATAGTTTAAATGATATTGTGGGTACTTGTGAATATTCAGATCGCTTAAAATTTCTTCGAGGCGTTACAAATAATACTTTTACGTATGCGGGTGTAATAAGTGAAGCTTATGCAAGAGGGCAAAATGCAGTACCGTACCCTGATAAAGAAATAAGCAAACTTGGGCAGCAATTGAAAGAAATTGCTAGAATGATCAAAGGTGATTTAGGTACAAAAGTGTATATGGTAAGTTTAAATGGGTTTGATACACATGCCAACCAACTAGAAGAGCATCCCAAGCTGTGGAAAGATATTTCAATAGCTATTAAAACGTTTTATGAAGATTTAGCAGAAACAGAGTATGACACCAAAGTGCTTTCAATGACAATTTCCGAATTTGGTCGCCGAGCCGAAGAAAATGGTTCAAAAGGTACTGATCATGGAGAAGCTGCACCAATAATGCTATTTGGTCCTGCAATTCAAGACAATGGTTTTGTTGGAAATCACCCCGATTTAAATGATTTAGATAGAAGAGGAAACTTAAAATATACTGTTGACTTTAGGGAAGTTTATGCTGCAGCCATGAAAGAATGGCTTTGTATTGATCCCGAAACTGTAGATAAGGCGTTGAAGTTAGAAACGTCTTTTGCTGACAGAAGCTTTGGTTTTTCTTGTAAAGGCATTTTAAATACACGATTTCCCTCTTCTTCGTTTAATTTCGAACACTTTACTACAAATCAAGTAGAAGCAGGTATTCCGCAAACCTTACTTCATTATGAAAATAAAATGACAGGGCATATTAATATTAGTGTTTTCGATATGAGTGGATCTTTATTAAAAGTATTGCGTGAAGGTTTTATAGAGCCTGGTGCTTATTATATTAATTTGTCAAAAGAACTAAAAGAAGCTAATACAGGCATTTATATTTATAGAGCTGTTTTTAAGGGAGATGCTTATAGTGCAAAGTTTATCATGTAACCGGTAAGCGAATTCTTGAATAGAATTTAAACCCGTATTTCTATAAAATGCAGTTGTCACTTAAATTAAAATCACCGTAAAATTTTAAAAAAAGCCTTATAATTTTTGAAGAAATACATCTTAAATATTAATCCAAACCCTGCTTTTCAAAATGCTTTAGCACATTTATTGTAGGTTTTTGAGAAAACATTTTCGTGAATTTTTTAATTTAGCACAATTGTTGTGATACATTTGTCTTACCAAAAAACAAAATAATGAGAATAAAATACGGTTTTCTATTTGCTTTAACAGGATTGTTAAGTGCTACAGCTCAAGATTGGAAAAACATACCAGTCCCCGCAAATCCAGGAAAAAACAAACAATGGGTATTGCAAGAAAATGTATCCGATGATTTCAATTATATTTCTGAACCCAAGAATAGCAAAACCAATTTTGGGAAAAATGGCAAATGGTACAACTTTTACCACAATGGTTGGGATGGTCCAGGAACAACCTATTGGAAATACAATCACGTATACGTAGATGGAAGTGATTTAGTGGTTAAAGCCTCAAGATGGGACAAATCAAATGAACTCAATCCTAAAAGTCCTTGGCCTAATAAAATGGGTAAACCTAACGGAGGGATCAATGCAGGTTGTATTACATCTAACAAAAAAGTAAAATTTCCCGTTTTTGTAGAATCAAAAATAAGTGTAGCCAACATAGCTCTAGCTTCAGATGTTTGGTTATTAAGCCCTGATGATACACAGGAAATTGATATTATAGAATGTTATGGTGGTGCAGGAAACGGAAATGGATATTTTGCACAATTTATACATTTAAGTCACCATTCTTTTATAAGAGATCCTTTTACCGATTATCAACCAAGAGATTTAAATAGCTGGTGGGCTAAATCAGGCGTAAAAAGTTGGGGAGAATATAGTTGGAATAACGGTGATAGAAAATATGTGCGAGTAGCTGTTAACTGGATTGCACCAGAGCACTTTGAGTATTTTGTTGATGGAGAACTTCAACGTGTATTATATAAAGATGCTTTTGCTACTAAAAAAGGAAGTGTTTGGCAATACACACACCCTACAATGAAAGATGGAAAATTAGAATTCGATGGTGGTTATCAAAAAGTGGAGACTTTCGGAACTTCACCAACGTATGATTTTGAAATCCTAAAAGAAGCTAGTAAAGTTTCTAAAGTCAATACCGTCGATCCTTATGACTTCCAAAAAGGAAAAGGATTTACAAAGGCAATGGATATTATTGTAAATATAGAATCTCAAAACTGGCACGTAGCCGACGGTAGAACTCCTGGAGATGATGATTTAAGTGATCCACGAAAAAATCAGGTTAAGGTAGATTGGATTCGAGTTTACAAACCTAAAAAAGCCAAAAAAGCTAAAAAGGATACTAAAGAAAAAGAATAATTACTTCTATAAGTAAAAAAAATACAAACCCTACGATTTAATATCGTGGGGTTTTGTTTTTCTGTAATTGTACTTTATAGTATCTTTCTTCATCATATAACCTTTACTTATGCCAATTCAAAAGCAAGAGTCACAACAATCAAATTTGCCGTTATGGAAAGCGTTAATTCCAATTGTAGCACTTGTGGCTTTGTTGATGTATAATGTAATTTTTGTGTTTGGTGATTCGGCATTAAGTGGAAGCAACCAATTTATTTTACTAATTGCGGCAGCTATAACTATAGCCATTGGTTTTACTGAAAATATTTTATTTTCAGATGTTGTTGATACTATCAAAAAG
>JAHDEF010000068.1 GCA_020628975.1 Aquimarina sp.
ACTAAGAATATAAATTTCGTCCTACTATTTGTTTAAGGATCATATCAAGGATATAAAAATCAGTAGGATGAGATTCTTTGTCAAGCAAGGTATGATGTAAACGGATGTGGTATTACTAATTACAAATATTCATAAATTTATATTAGGTGTTTTTCCTCCTATCGATATGTCCAAGATTCCTTTCAGGAGCAATAACATCGCGAACTAATTTTTTGAGAGTAGTTATTTCAGGGAAACCATTTTGTTCTTTTCTACACCAAATTTTTTGATTGTTGGCATAAATTTCGAAAATACCACCTGTTTTGGGGTATAAATTTAGTTGTTCAATTTCTATACTAAATGTATATAATAATTCCTGCGCCATCCAAGTTGAACGCAGTAACCAATTGCATTGAGTACAGTAATGTATTTCAATACTGTTTTTCATTTGTAATAGTTTTAAAGATGAAATTTTAAAATAAAAAACCTACAAAGACTGATAAACTTCGTAGGTTTTGTAAACGGTATTTTATTAATAACAGCTATTAATTAGCTTATTTTAAATGTAATTCTCCGAAATTTTTATCTATTTTAAAACAAGCAATTCCTTTTTCGTAATTAATTTCTGGTTGAATTTCTTTGTTATCTAATTCTACAATCGAAATTTTAAAAGGCGCACCAATTAAACATACCTCGAAAGTGTCATATGAAGTTTTAAATTTTCCGTTTTTGTGTTGACGAATAATAATTTCATCACCTTTACCTACAAATGTAAAATCACGTTTGCTGTACTCTCCTTTTTTATATCCATAGCCGTCTCCCTCATCTTCATATATAAATGATTTTTCTTCACCATCTTTATAATAACATTCTAGCTTAAGCTCCGTGATTTCTTTTTCACCTACGTATTGTTGCACAGGATATTTAGGAATAATAGCTCCCGATTTTACAAATATGGGCATAGAATCAATATCGGCATCTACCCAAATTTCTTTACCGCCTTTAAAAACAGAGTTTGACCAGTAATCGAACCAAATTCCCTTAGGGATATACATACGTCTTCCCTTTACATTAGGTTCGTTTATTGGACAAGCCAAAATTTTGTCACCAAACAAAAACTCATCGGTTCTGTAATGGGTTTGCACATCGGCTTGGTCATACATCACTAATGATTTTAGCATTGGTGTACCGTGAGCAATATATTTCCAAAAAGTTGAATAAATGTAAGGCAGCAAATGATATCTAATTTCTATAAATTTTCTACAGATATTAGTAATTTCATCACCAAACGACCAAGGTTCTTGCTCACCGTGATCACCACTAGAATGTACTCTAAAGAACGGATGAAAAACGCCTAATTGTACCCATCTAGCAAATAATTCACATTGTGGTTGTTCTGCAAAACCTCCAATATCGGTACCTGCAAATGAGTAACCAGACATTGCCATACGTTGTATTTGACGATTGGCGACTACTAAATGTTCCCAATTGGCGATATTATCACCCATCCATGTACTGGTGTAGCGTTGTGTACCTGAATAAGCAGCGCGTGTGATTACGAACGGTCGAGTAGGGTAAGCATGGCGTTTTACTCCATGATAGGTCGCTCTTGCCATTTGCATACCGTAAATGTTGTGCGCTTTTCGGTGACTACAAGGGTGCCCGTCGTAATCAAATCGCACGTCATCAGGAAATGACTTACCAGGTACATCCATTACCGCAGGTTCGTTCATATCATTCCAAACGCCACGTACACCGATTTCTTCTATAAGTCCTTTAAATAAACCTGCCCACCATTCGCGTACATCGGCACGCGTAAAGTCTGGAAAGTAGCATTCACCAGGCCAAACTTTACCTTTCATGTACGGACCATCGGCACGTTTACAGAAATAATCATTTTCTATTCCTTCTAAAAAAACATCGTAATCGTAATCTATTTTAATCCCTGGGTCAATAATGACTACGGTTTTAAAACCATCGGCATTTAGTTCGTCGACCATACGCTTTGGGTCAGGAAATTTTTCTTTGTCCCATGTAAAACAGCGAAAGCCGTCCATATAATCAATGTCTAAATAAATGGCATCACAAGGAATACTAAGTTCTCTAAACTTGTTGGTAATTTCTTTAACCTTTGCTTCTGGGTAATAACTCCACTTACACTGGTGGAAACCTAAAGCCCATAAAGGAGGAAGTTCAGGAACCCCCGTCATTTGAGTATATTTCTCTACAACTTCTTCTACTTGAGGCCCGTGAATAAAGTAATAGTTCATTTCACCCCCTGAAGCCCAAAAACTAGTTACTTGACGGCGTTCTTGACAAAAATCGAAAGAGGTTCTAAAAGTATTATCGAAGAAAATACCATAAGCATTTTCACCTTGAACTCCTACATAGAAAGGAATAGCTTTGTAAATCGGGTCGGTATTTGGGCCGAATGCATAAGAGTCCGTTACCCAATTTTCGAAACGTTTCCCTTTAAGATTTAAATGAGTTGGTTTATCGCCAAGACCGTAAAAACTTTCAGCATCTTTTGATATTTTACTCATTTTCACAATATCGGTACCTAGCTCATAGCTATCTTCCCAATGAAAACCTTGTTCATCGCCTAAAATTAAATGCCCATCATCCGCTGAATGAATATTCACCTTGAGGTTAGCCTTGTTAATTTTCACATGAATTTTATTGGTTTTTATGATAAATTCACTTTCTTCCTCAATAAGTTCTAAAGCATTGTAACCAACGCTCGTATTTTCTACAAGTGCATACGAAAAGTCATCTCCAAATTTGTTGGTGGTAGTGTATCGAAAACGCACGACACTATCACGTAGCACCGTTACTTGTAAAATTACCCTATTGTAGGTGTGAAAGTAAAAAGTATCTAAATCTCTTTCATGTTTAATAACATGCGAAGGATATTGATTTCCTTTATGTTGTATTTGTTCATTTAAAATCATAATTGAACAGTTTTATTGTTTAAAGCTTTAACGAATTTCGCCGTTTGTTCGTAGACGAATTTAAACTTAAAGTTAACCTATACGTGTTTAAAAGCGACTACCGATAGGGGAGGAAGTGTAATATTGGCGCTATAATTTTTACCATGTGATTTTTTATCCTCAATTTTTATGAACCCTTCATTTTTAATGCCACTTCCGTAGAAATCTGTTAAATCTGAGTTGAAAATTTCTTTTAATTTTTTGTTAGAATTTACCCCTATACGATAATTTTCTCGTGGTACAGTGGTAAAATTGCACACAACAATTATATTATTTTTAGGATTATGCCCTTTTCTAATAAAGCTAATTACAGAATTTTCACTATCGTCTAATGAAATCCACTCAAAGCCATCTTGACCAAATCCTTTTTCGTATAAAGCAGGTTCAGAAGCGTAAATATTATTTATAGCAGCAGTAAACGACATCATTTTTTTGTGAGGCTCAAATGCTAATAAGTGCCAATCTAAACTTTTGGAAAAATCCCATTCTTCGGTTTGTCCGAATTCAGCTCCTTGAAATAATAATTTAGTGCCTGGATGAAAATACATATAGCTAAGCATAGTGCGTAAGTTCGCAAAGCGCTGCCATTCGTCACCAGGCATTTTGTAGATTAATGATTTTTTGCCATAGACTATCTCGTCATGCGATAAGGGTAACATAAAGTTTTCGCTGAAAGCGTATGCCAAACTAAAGGTAATATCGTTTTGATGGTGCCTGCGGTAAATAGGGTCTTTAGAGAAATACTCAAGGGTATCATGCATCCATCCCATCATCCATTTCATTCCAAAACCTAGCCCTCCAATATCAATTGGTTTAGTTACGCCAGGAAAAGCGGTCGATTCTTCAGCAATGGTTTGAATACCATCAAATCGAGTATATAATTCTTTGTTTAATTCTTTTATGAAAGCAATGGCTTCTAAATTTTCATTTCCGCCAAATTCATTAGCATCCCATTCGCCTTCTTCTCTCGAATAATCAAGATATAGCATAGAAGCCACAGCATCAATTCGCAAGCCGTCGATGTGGAATTCTTGCATCCAGTACACAGCATTACTAATTAAAAATGCTTTCACTTCATTTCTTCCGTAATTAAAAATAAGACTTTTCCAGTCTGGGTGGTAGCCGCGTTTACGGTCGGGATGCTCGTATAAATGTGAGCCATCAAAATAACCTAAACCGTGAGCATCTTCGGGGAAATGTGATGGTACCCAATCTAAAATAACGCCAATATCATTTATATGAAATTGATTAATTAGATACTTCAGTTCATCAGGGCTTCCGAAGCGTGAACTCGGTGCAAAATATCCTGTAATTTGGTAACCCCAAGAGGCGTCGTAAGGATATTCCATAATTGGCATAAATTCTACATGTGTAAAATTTAGCTCTTTAACATGATTTACTAAATCATGAGCCAATTCACCAAAACTTAAATGTTCATTTCCTTCCTTTTTCTTCCAAGATTCTAAATGAACTTCGTAAACGGCATAGGGTTTATCTAATCCATTTTTATCTTTTCGGTAGCCCATCCATTGCTTGTCTTCCCAACGATATGTTGAAGTTTCTTGTATAATAGAAGCGGTATGTGGTGGACGTTCGCATTTTCGACCATAAGGATCTGCTTTTTCCGTTAATACCCCATTATGATGAGATTCGATACTATATTTGTACACTTCATTATGACCCACGGATGGAATGAACCCTTCCCAAATACCTGAGCTATCCCAACGTACATTTAGGGGATGTTCATTTCTATTCCAAAAATTAAAATTTCCTATTACCGAAACGCTTTTGGCACTTGGTGCCCATACGGCAAAATAAGTGCCTTTTACGCCATCTTTTTCTATAACATGTGCACCAAACTTATCGAATAAATTGTAGTGCGTACCATTTTTAAATAATGAGATATCAAAATCTGTAAATAGCGAATGTGGCTGAACTTTATTCATTTAGTGAATCTGTTAATTTTTATAAAGTATTTATAATAAATGCTTGTATTGTAAGGCTAATACGGGCTATAATTCTTGTAGTTTATACCCCAATACTAGTACCACTAGGTATAGTTACGCTATTTTTTACTACAATAATCCCATCTCGAATTACGTAGGTATCTGTTTCGGTATCTTCTAAATGGTCCCCACCTTTAATGGTTACATTATTGCCAATTGCACAGTTTTTTTCAATAATTGCTGTGCTAATGTGGCAGTCGTCACCAATACCAACATAAGGTTTATTTGTGGCTATACATTGATTTATTTCTTCAACTGTTTGAAAATTATCGGCTCCCATTAAGTAAGCATCTTCAATAACCGAATTTTTACCTACTCGTGCACGAATTCCAATTACAGAATGTTTTATTGATTTTGCGGAAAGAATAGAACCTTCACTTATTAAGGCTTTTTCTAAATAAGCAACGTCAATTTTACTTGGAGGTAAAATACGAGGACGTGTTAATATAGTGTTATCACCATCGAATAAATTGAATTTCGGGATATCGTCAGTCAGCGCTAAGTTAGCATGATAAAAGGCTTTTATAGTTCCAATATCTTCCCAGTAGCCTTCGTATTGATAACCGTAAACTTTAGTTCCGTTTGTAATAGCATCAGGGATAATTTCTTTACCAAAATCCATGGTTTCGGTACCTGTAAGTACTTTAGCCATAATATCTCGATTGAAAATATAAATACCCATTGAGGCTAAATATTCACGGCCTTCGGCTTTCATGTCACTAGATACCTCAGAATCCC
Organism: Aquimarina sp.; assembly: GCA_020628975.1. Classification (GTDB taxonomy): domain Bacteria; phylum Bacteroidota; class Bacteroidia; order Flavobacteriales; family Flavobacteriaceae; genus Aquimarina. The sequence continues at coordinate 5,714 of JAHDEF010000068.1, forward strand.
ACCCACTAAGCTTATCCATGGGAGGTTTTTCTGTAAAACTGGTGATGAAATCATCATCATTGGTTTTTAAAATTCCGAATGCAGGACATTCATCGGCTCTTACAGGTTGTGTGGCTACGGTAATTTCAGCGCCATTGTCGATATGCGATTGTATCATTTGTGATAAATCCATATTGTAAAGTTGATCTCCGGATAAAATTAACGCATAATCATATTCATGTCTATGAAAGTGATGTTGACATTGCCTAACAGCATCGGCAGTACCTTGAAACCAAGTTTGGTTGTCAGGTGTTTGTTCAGCAGCAAGAATATCTACAAAAGCATCACTAAAGTGACTAAATTGATAGGTGTTTTTTACGTGTGAATTTAAAGATGCAGAGTTAAATTGCGTTAATACATATATCCGTTTAAGATCATTGTTGATACAGTTTGATATAGGAATATCAACCAATCTATATTTACCAGCAACAGGTACTGCTGGTTTTGAACGATGACTTGTTAATGGCTCAAGACGAGTTCCTCTTCCGCCACCTAATATGATGCTTAGTACTTTTTTGTTGAGCATAATTTAAGGTAATATGTTAAGCGTTAATGATTGATATAATTTTATGTACTGTGCGGCAGATTTCTTCCACCCACTATTGATACTCATTATTTCGAGTCGTTTTTTCTTGTAGAAACTTGTGTTCTCAAAAACATCGACAGCCCTTTTAATAGCAAAGCCTATTTCATGCACCGAAATATCGAAACATACAATACCCGAGCCTTTGGTATTTTCGTCGAAGTCGATAACGGTATCTTTCAGTCCGCCAACATTACTTACAATAGGAATTGCACCGTATCGCATGGCGTAAAGTTGATTTAACCCACAAGGTTCTACGCGCGAAGGCATTAGTAAGAAGTCAGTTCCGCCGTAGACGATATGTGCTAACTCTTCATTGTAGCCTATATAATTATTATAGTTTTCTTTGTAGAATGGTTTAATGTCATTGAGATCACGTTCGGTATTTCCGTCGCCACTCCCAAGAATCAGAAGGTTCACATTCAGTTTTAGTTCATCGAAAATGTATCTAATTACATCTGGTAATAAATCAGAACCTTTTTCGTGAACAAATCTTCCGATAAAACTCACAAGCGGTAAGTTAGGGTCAAAATCAAAGGTTTCACATAACCATTCTTTATTTCCATTTCTTTTCAGAATCGATCTTCTGTCAAAATTGGATTTTAGAAATTTATCCTTTTTAGGATTCCATACCACATCATCAATACCATTTAAAATACCTAGTGATTTTTCAGCTTCTTGTTTTAGTAATTCTTCTAGACCATTTGCTTTTTCTTGTAATTCCCCTAGATAATTAGGCGATACAGTAGTAATTCGCCAGGCACATTTTATTGCGGTAGCTAACGGATTTATTTGTCCTTTCCAGTCTAAAAGGCCTTTTTTTTCTACAGGAAATTCAGGCAAGTAGTTCATTTTCTCAAAACCAAACCATCCTTGGTATTGCGCATTGTGAATGGTAAGAACGGTAGGTATCGTTTTCAAATCATTGTATTTGTAACAATGCGCTGTGAAAAAAGGAATCAAACCTGTATGGTGATCGTGACAATGTATAATTTCTGGTTTAACTTCTTGTGTTAGAATAAAATCAGCAACTACTTTTTGAAAAGCCGTAAATCGTTCGGTGTCGTAAGGATATCCGTAAACATTTTCTTTATCAGTTAACCCGAAAATTTTCACCAAATACAATTCAAAACCTAAAATTTCTTTGGAGTATTCAAGAATTTCATAGTAATATTCATCGATACCCAGTAATAAATTTCCTGTTGTATAATTGATAGGAACATGGGTTTGCACAAATTTTTTCTCATAAAAAGGCATAATTACTTTAGAAGTAAAACCAGCACTTTCTTGGTATTTTGGCAAGGCACCCACAACGTCAGCTAGTCCACCAACTTTGGCAATCGGAAAGCATTCTGCAGTAACGTGTAATATGTACATATTTAACTGTTAATTTATCTACATAAATCTAAGGTTTAAATAATTTTTTTAACAGTATTATTAGTAATATTTTAATTAAGGATTATTTATTAAATATTTCTTAGTATAATGTTGTTTTCTTTGTGTTTTGTTTAGGTTAATGTGGGAATCATCGGATATTACGTAAGAAGTAGTGTCTTAATTTACGATGCGTGCATAAAAAAGGAATTCTAAAGAAGAAAATGAGAATGAGTTAACAGGTAAAATGGTAGGTGAAATGAAAGCTTGGTAGAAGTAAATTTTTATAGTTTCGATGTTTCTAATTTGAAAAGAATTTTACTCTAATCGTTTTTATATGCTGAATAGGGGGTAATTTTAAAATTAATGGACAGTTATAGTTTCTGCCATCGTTGTGGAGAAAGAATTTCTCTCAACTAAACATGATGTTTTTCGTTTTTAATAAAGTTCAAATTCATCAATAAAAAAATTTAATTGTCTTTCAAAGCTAAAATAGCTTCTATAGGGTCGGTATTGTTAAAGATATAACTACCCGCTACTAAAACATCAGCACCAGCTTCGATTAATTTTTTAGCATTGTTGTTAGAAACACCACCATCAATTTCGATTAATAATTCTGTGTTTTTAGCATTAGCTAAAGCAAGTAAGTCTTTGATTTTTTCATAAGTATTTTCAATAAATGATTGACCGCCAAAACCAGGATTTACACTCATTAATAATACCATGTCCAAGTCAATAATAATATCCTTAAGAACTTCAATAGGGGTGTGCGGATTTAATACAACGCCAGCTTTTATGCCAAAAGATTTTATGAGTTGGATACTTCGGTGTAAATGCGGACAGGCTTCGTAATGTACTGTAATATATTCAGCGCCTAATTTTACAAAAGATTCAATATAACGGTCGGGTTGTTCGATCATTAAATGTACATCCAAAGGTTTTTTTGCATGTTTTTGAATAGCAGCTAATACAGGCATTCCGAAAGAAATATTAGGAACAAACATTCCATCCATAATGTCAATATGAAACCAATCAGCCTCACTGTTGTTGATCATTTCAATATCTCGTTGAAGATTTCCAAAATCAGCAGCTAAAATAGACGGGGCAATAATGGGTTTAGGC